>JAYTON010000154.1:0-1511 GCA_043747725.1 Saprospiraceae bacterium | reverse complement strand
GAAGTATTTTTTAATAATTCTTTTTGCCCAAGCGGACTTTTAAAAAAATAATACAAATACTTTGGATATATATATTGTTTATTAACACTCAATCGCATTTGGCTTTGAGAAACAAGATATTTTTCAAAACCTATTCTTGGAATAATTCCTACCTGTCCTAAAGTTCCACGATGAGTAAATACTAAATCATCGGGGTACGCTAAACAACGTTTTAGTGAATTTGCTTTTTCTTCAGATACATAAGCAAAATTCTTTTTATTAAACCCACCTTCATGTAAATTCATACCTCTTATCACAGGCACCCCTTCACTAATAAAATTATCAATCTTTAGATTTGACCCAAATGGACCCATTGCAATATCATCACAAATATCTCCTAATTGGTATGTTGTCCATTTACTCATCGCAGTTCTATATCGTATTCAGTGGAAATAATCACTTTTGTTTCGTCATCCTCAAGAAGGGTCAATGCTTCAACTTGTTGAATTACCTTTTCAGCACCTTTCGTAAAATGAATATTGATGATAGATGAAACCGAAATATTTTCTGCTTCATCTTCATTTGGGGGCAATCGGCTTACAGTTTTACAAATGTCTGCTATGGCATAGTTTTCAATTTTGTATTCTGTGCCTTCAATTCCAATCACAGTTTTAGCATTCAAGTCGTCTTTCAGGTAATCAATAAAGTATTCGGTTTGGGCAAAGTCATGAATGGCTCTTTATTTAATGTAGTTGTCGTAATCAATACCTATTTCTGTATTCACGGCTTCCGGAGCTGATATTATTTTAAAATGCTTATTCCATCTTGATGCAAACTCCACCTCACATCCTTTAAAACCTTCATCTTTTGTCACGAGTATGGTTTATTGAAATGTTCAATATCATCATAATTCAATAAAGTTTCCCAAATAACACTGTCTTTAAATCCGGCATCAGCGTTTTTAGTCGTTCTAAAAAAGGGTGGCTTTGTTTTATGTGCCCTTGAAATTAAGCTCTTAAGAATTTGTTTAGATTGTTCATCACTATAGCTTAATAATCTCACATGCTTATTTCTATCCAAATACTCCTTTGCCTTCAATTCAACATAATCAGAGCAATCAAAAGCATTATCCGGTATTCCTATTAGTTCAGCTGTTACGTGCGGCAGTCCATTCATTCTTCTCTTTGTATCGTTTAATCGTTGAAGGTCGGCTTTATAGGACCTTTCCATTTGAATTGTCTTTTTCTATAGCATCCATTGCCTCGTCAATGTCTTTGCCTATTGTTGGAAGTTTAGCTCTTTTTTGGAGCCACGACCACCGTGCCGAAGGAGGCACATAAAAAACTCTTTCCGCTGTGTATTCATCTTTGTCCTCCGGGTCTGCACCTGTTTGTTCTTTTTCCGCTTCCAACTTTTGATAGAGTTCATTAAAAGCGTCAGAAATATATTTAAGGAAAATAAGTCCGAGTACCACGTGCTTGTACTCCGCAGCATCATGTTGTTGCGAAGTTTGTCGGCAGCACTCCAAAGGG
>JAYTON010000153.1:0-19653 GCA_043747725.1 Saprospiraceae bacterium | reverse complement strand
CGCCAGGGTGATGTCGGCACTGCTTGAGCATATTTCCAATTGCTCATCCAACCAAGAAATACCCGACGACCATCTTTTGAAGGTATATTTGACCAAGTGACACCTGCATAATTGTCGCGCCCGTAATCAACCCATTGCGTTGTTTCAGGCTTATTGTCATTCGTAAAAACCTTTCCATCAAACGAACCGATGAAATATTCCGTACCCGAACCCCCATTCGGCGAACCATCGCCCAAGCTCACCAGCATAACCCATTTTTTATTTTTAGGATTGCCATCAACAGGCAATTCAAACAAATCGGGGCATTCCCACGGACGACCCGACGCACCTTGATTTTCACCAAATTGGCTTGCTAAAGTCCAATTTTTCATGTTTTTAGAGTTATAGATTTGCACTTGATTGCCCCTCGCCAATATCAATACCCATTGTTTTGACGCATCATGCCAAAACATCTTCGGGTCTCTAAAATCTTTTAACCCCTCAGTGTTTTTGATGATGGGATTCCCTGCATATTTTGTCCAAGTCCTGCCTTTATCGTTGCTGTAGGCAATGCCTTGATATTGAAAATTGGTGGTATTCTCTTTTTCACCTGCCATATTGTGATAAGTAAAAACAGCCACCAAAGGGGCTTCCCTACCCTGCTGAAATTTAGACGTATTTTGCCAATCCACAACAGCACTCCCAGAAAAAATATAGCCCAATGAATCGGGTGCGAGCGCAATCGGCAAATGTTGCCACTGAACCAAATCTCGACTCACCGCATGACCCCAGTGCATGGGTCCCCAAACAATATCGTTGGGGTAGTATTGATAAAACAAGTGGAATTCACCTTTATAATACACCATGCCGTTGGGATCATTCATCCAATGTGCTTCGGGCGAAAAGTGGAATTGGGGGCGGTGTGGCTCTGTATAGTAGCCAGCGTGTTTGGTATTATTATCCTTTTTTTGAGCAGCTAATTTTGCATAAAATATTGATAATAAAATAATTAGGAATAGATATTTTTTCATAATTATGGGTTTTGTAAAATATCTTTCCAAATATTTAAAAATTTTAGAAAGATGCTCTGAGTAAAATGTAAAATGTGGTGCGTATCGCTCCATCAAGTCACGCAAGGCGTGATGGCGCAAAATACGCTCACAAGAGGCATGACTTAGGAGGTCAAATAAAAGACGAAACTAATTCAAATCTAAAGATTTCTATCAAAATCTCGCTTTTTTTAAATTGCTTTTGAAAAGATGTTTTAATTTCAAACTTTGAAATATCCGTACCTATAAATGCTCATTAAAGAAGAAAAAATAGCGGTGGCATCTGCTGTTTTACAAGTGAAAAAATGGAATGTCCACGTTTCTACCGATAAACCGACAATTGTATTTCTGCACGATGCTTTGGGTTCGATAGCGCAATGGCGAGATTTTCCTGAGTTGTTAGCTACTCTTTGTGGCTTGAATTGTATGGCATATGACCGACGAGGATATGGTTTGTCGAGTAGTGATGTGATGGGCGATACGGAACGGGAGTTATAAGTATTTAAGTATAAAAGTTTTTACTTACATACGTGTTTAATTAGCTAAAAAGCCGTAAAATACTGAGGGGGTACATTCCTAATAAAAAACAAAACAGAACATGGCAAAAAGAACAATAGTCGTAGATAACACAGAAATAGCAATCATTGATAATAATGAACGTGATTATATTTCGCTTACCGATATGATAAAGGCGTCGAATGGTGCGGACGAACTTATTACAAACTGGATGCGAAATAGGAACACATTAGAATTTATGCGCCTTTGGGAAGAACTCAATAATCCACTTTTTAAACCCCACGGATTCGAGGGGTTTAAAGAGGAATTTGGTTTGAACTCTTTTTGGATGTCTCCTAAAAAATGGATTGAGGCGACTGGAGCAGTGGGTATTTTTTCTAAATCGGGGCGATATGGGGGCACTTATGCCCATAGAGATATTGCTTTTGAATTCGGCACATGGATATCACCTCGTTTGAAACTCTATCTCGTAACGGAATATCAACGGCTCAAAGAAGAAGAAAGCACTCGTCTCTTAGGCGAACAACAATGGAGTTTGCGGCGAGAATTGTCAAAATTGAACTATTCCATTCATACGGAAAGTGTTAAAGAGTTTCTGATACCCAAATTACTGAGGGGTAAAAAAATTGAAGGAAGTGTTTATGCCAGTGAAGCCGATTTGCTCAATATGGCAGTTTTTGGTATGATTGCAAGAGAGTGGCAACTTCTTAACCCTAATTTAAAAGGGAATATGCGGGATCATGCCACATTAGAGCAACTTCTTATTTTAAGTAATATTGAAAATCTCAACTCTGAACTGATAAGGCAAAATCTACCGCAAGAGGAAAGATTGTTTCAGTTAAATGAAGTAGCTGTTAGGCAAATGGGAATACTGTTGAATCAAACCCAAAATAGATTGCTCATTGATAAAATAGCTCCATTTTCCGAAATTGATAAAAAATAAGAAAATATGCGGAACTGGTGGCGTTCCGCGCAACACATATCATGGCTAAAAAACTTAGTTACCTCAGCGCAACAAGCGATACCCCTCTTTTGGGCGATACCATCGGCGATATGTTCGATAAAATCGTCACTCAATATCCTGACAACGAAGCATTGGTTGTCGTGCATCAAAATGTGCGGTGGTCATATCATGAGCTTCAAGAACGCGTGGATACTTTAGCCCGCGCTTTCATAGCAGTGGGTTTGAAAAAAGGCGAACGCATCGGCATTTGGTCGCCCAACTGCTCAGAATGGTTATTGATGCAGGTGGCAACGGCGAAAATTGGGGCTATTTTAGTGAATATCAATCCGAGTTATCGGTTGCATGAATTGGAATATGCGCTCAATCAATCAGGTTGTAGCATGATTGTGATTGCCGACCAATTTAAAACATCGAATTATACCCAAATGATGTATGATTTAGCACCTGAATTGCATCGCCACGAGCTTGGGTCTTTGATTGCGCCGAAAGTGCCCAACCTTCGGGCTGTCATTCGCTTGCATACTGAACAAACGCCTGGGATGTGGTCGTGGGATGAGTTGTTAAGCCATGCCCCCTCAGTAAATGCACAAGATTTGGCGCAACGGCAAGCAGAATTGTCTTTCGATGAACCCATCAATATTCAATACACCAGCGGCACAACGGGCTACCCGAAAGGCGCGACTTTGAGCCATCATAATATTGTGAACAACGGCTATTTTGTAGCGCGGACTATGAAATTTACGGATAAAGACCGCTTAGTTATACCTGTGCCGCTGTATCACTGCTTCGGCATGGTCATGGGTAATTTAGGCTGTCTGACACATGGGGCTACCATGATTTACCCCAGCGAAGGCTTTGAACCCGAAGCCGTTTTGCAAGCCGCTCAAAATGAAAAAGCGACCGCTATTTATGGCGTGCCTACCATGTTTATTGCTGAATTAGACCATCCTAACTTCCATCAATACGATTTGAGCGGCTTGCGGACGGGCATTATGGCAGGTTCGCCCTGCCCCGTTGAGGTGATGAAAAAAGTGCAAACCGTCATGCACATGCGCGATATGCAAATCGCTTATGGCATGACCGAAACCAGCCCTGTCAGTACGCAAACCCGCATCGGTACGCCACTCGATAAACAAGTGAGTACGGTCGGGCAAATCCACCCCCATCTTGAAGTAAAAGTGATCGACCCCGAGACGGAACAAGTGTTGCCCATCGGCAAAAAAGGCGAATTATGCACACGAGGTTACAGTGTTATGTTATGTTATTGGGAAAATGAAGATGCCACGCGCAAAGCCATTGACGCTGCCCGTTGGATGCACACGGGCGATTTGGCGGTCATCGACGAAGACGGCTATGTGAACATCGTGGGGCGCATCAAAGACATGATTATTAGAGGCGGCGAGAACATTTATCCGCGTGAAATAGAGGAATTTTTACACACTCACCCTAAAATTGCCAACGTCCAAGTCATCGGCATTCCCGATGAAACACGAGGGGAGGAAGTCATGGCATGGGTGCAACTCCGCGAAGGCGAAGCTACCACTGTAGCCGACATTCAAGCATTTTGTCAAGGACAGATTGCCGCTTACAAAATTCCTAAATACTTCAAATTCACGGATTATTTCCCCATGACTGTTACGGGCAAAGTGCGGAAAGTGGAAATGCGGGAAATCAGTATAGGGGAATTAGGCTTAGAGAAGGCAGCAGGGATGAAAACAGCTTGAAAATAGTTATTGATTATTGGTTATTCAGCTATCCACACATGAATAACCAATAACCAATAACCAATAATCAATAACTATTTAACGAGCCTTTTCTCCAACTCCTCTAATGGCACGCCTTTCGTTTCAGGCATCATACGCCAGACAAAAAGGAGTTGCAACACCATCATAACACAAAAAATGGTGAAAGTTTTACCACCACCTAATGATTTTGTGAGGGGCGGAAAAACATTCGTAATAATGGCAGCAAATATCCAATGCGTGGAGCTGCCCAACGATTGACCAAAGCCGCGCACTTGATTTGGAAAGATTTCGGAAAGGAAAACCCAAATCACTGCCCCCTGCCCTATCGCATGAGACGCAATGAAAACGAAAATATAAATCATAACACCACCGTATGATTCAGTGTAAAAAGCATTGGCTATCAAACCGAGCGAAACAATATATCCAATTGAACCAACATACATCAACGAACGCCGCCCAAAACGATCTATCAAAGCCAAGCCGAGCATAGTTGTTATCAAATTCACCAAACCGATGCCCACCGTTGACAATAAAGCTGAACTTTTAGCCAAGCCCGTCATTTCAAAAATGCGTGGTGCATAATAAATAATAGCATTGATACCTGACAATTGATTGAAAAAAGCAAACAGAAAAGCCAATAATATAGGGAAACTATATTTTCCACTAAAAAATTGAGAAAGCGTTGCACCGCCCGTTTGTTGTGCGATACCATCTTGAATAGATTGAAGCACCCCCTCAGTATTTTCTGGTTCTGACACTGCCAAAACGGCTCGCGCACCTGCCAAATCGCCCTTATTCATGATCAACCAACGCGGACTTTCAGGTACAAAAAACATCATAATCGTAAATGCCAACGATGGAATGGCTACCACACCAAGCATCCACCGCCAAGCCATATCGCCTGTATCTGCCAATAAATAATTGGAAACATAAGCCAATAAAATACCTAAAACAATATTAAATTGAAATAAAGCCACTAAAAATCCTCTATTTTTTGCTGGCGCAATTTCTGAAATATAGACAGGAGCTGCCACTGATGAAGCACCTATGGCTATGCCCCCGACAAAACGAAATGCCATAAAAACATTGATATCCTGCGCTACGGCTGCGCCAATAGCCGAAAATAAAAAAAGAATACCAATCCACATCAAAGTTTTTTTGCGACCCAATTTATCCGTTGGAACGCTTGCAAACAGAGCGCCTATCACTGTTCCATATAAAGCCATAGCCACTGCTAAGCCCAGTGTCCAGTCGTCTAATTGCCAAAATTTTTGAATGGCTTGTTCAGCTCCTGAGATAACTGCCGTATCCAAGCCGAACAGTAAACCGCCGAGTGCGATGGTAATAGACCAAAAGAATAGTTTTACATTCATAATAATAATAGATTTTTCGTTTAAAAAATCGAAATATACATATTTTCCTTAGAAAAAAGCCTTTCTCTCTACCCCTCAGTATTTTTTTTATTATTTTACTTAAATACTTATTTACTCATTTGAGTATCTAAGTAAAAAAGTAAAAACTTAAAAAATTTTTTGGTGCAATACTTAGATACTCAAAAACTTATTTACTTTTACCCCAATGATTACTTATTGCATAAAACAAATAAATTTATGGTCATTTCAGTTACCAATTTGAAAGGCGGCGTTGGCAAAAGCACAGTTGCGCAAAACATGGCGGTGGGTTTCGCCCACAAAAAATACAAAGTTTGTATTTTGGATACGGATTATGAATTGCAGACTTCTACCAAATGGAGTGAAGAACGCACTGAGGATTTGTTGCCCATAAAAGTGGTGGCTTCCCGCAATGATGAATTGTCAAAAACGGCGGTCGCACTCAAAAAAGAGTATGACATTATCATCATTGACGGCACACCCGCTTTGTTTGAGCTTTCTACTCGCGCTATTATTCTCAGCGATTTGGTTGTTATGCCCATTTTGCCCAGTATCGCCGATATTTGGACTTTAGAAAAATTTCTCAAAGGTTTTGAAGAAGCTCGCCTTGCGAAAGAAAGCATGGGTGCAACGGTTGAAGCGCATATTTTACTCAATAAATACAGCGAAAGCCTCACGCTCGACCGCGAAGTCGTCGAGGTACTGAGGGGGTTCGATATCAATGTTCTCAACAGTCGCTTGGTCAATCGAATTGCTTACCGAGAGGCTATGCCGCAAGGGAAAGGTGTCATTGAAGGTCGAGATAAAAAAGCGGGCAACGAAATTCAAAAATTGATAATTGAATTGGAGGGAATTATGAAGAGAATTGCAAAAATAGCTAAATAAGTATATCAGTAGGTAAGTAGATACTTAAAAATCAGGTATAAAGCAATAAATCTAAGTAACTACTTATATACTTAGATAAGTGCCTAAAAATTTTAATGGAATAAGTAAAAGTTTAAATAAGTAGGTAAGTATTTAATCATTTAAGTAAAACATAATTTAAGTAGATAATGAAAAAGAATTTACTCTCCGGAAAATTACAAAAAGATAAGACTAACAGCGAAATCACTCCCGAACAAGTGGAGCAGATGCATAGACAAGTGCTGGCGAAAAATATCGCACCTGAAATCCCTGCTGTAGAACCAACGCCACAAGCCGAAGAGAAGGTACCCAAAGTGCGACTCTCGATAGACATCAGCAAAGATTTACATAGAAAAATGAAGAAACGAATTGCCGATACAGAACAGACCCTAATTGAATATGTGGCTCAACTCATTGAACGGGATTTAGCAGAATAACACATTTTGTAATACTTTGCGTTCAATGCAAGTCTCACACATCCTTATTTTTCTTTATTTTTTTGACCTCTAAGCCATTTTTATAGATTTTACAACAAAGTGTTCTCCCAAGGTTTAATAATCCTTTAAAATCAAAATAAAATGGAACATCAAAATTTTGTTATTTAATTTTCAAAGTAAATCCCTAACTCAATCATTTATTAATATTAAGCAAGTATCTAAGTAAATACTTATTTACTTAGATACTTGCTTAATATTTCATAAGTCCCTACAAGTCGAAATTGTCAAGTATATACTTACATAAGTGTGTAAGTATATACTTTTATAAGTAGATACTCTTTCACTTGTAAACTTATCTAAGGATTAAACTATAACACAGTCATGGCGGCGGCGGCGCGGCGGAAAAAACAAAACATAAAGAGATTTAAAGTTTATAAAAAAAGACAACAACAAATTCCTGTTTGTTGTAAAATTATTTTAATTACTTTTTAAATCATTTTTCTACCCTCATAACTTATTGATTTTCAATAGTTTACAGAGATAACTATCACAAATTTAGGGGTCAACTATCACAAATTTAGGGTTGATGTATCACAAATTTAGGGGTCAACTATCACAAATTTAGGGGTAACTATCACAAATTTAGGGTGCAGTTTTAAAAAGAATTTTATACATTTGCTAACTATCACGAATTTAGGGATTAAATATCACAATTTTAGGGATGTTTATCACACATTTAGGGTATCTATGCAGTAGTTTTATCTCAATTATCACATATTTAGGGGCATCTATCACGGATTTAGGGTGCGATTTTCTACAATAATAGACTTGCAATAGATTCAATTTTAAAAAAAAATGGCTAAATTAGTTAAAATAAAACGAGACAATAAACGCGTCACGCTCATTAAAAAAGCCAATGAGTTGGTGGAAGCGCGTTATAAATTTGATATTTGGGAAATGCGCGTTTTCAGTAAAATGATCACGATGATTGAAACGGAAGACGCCGATTTTCAAGACTATAAAATTTATTTAAAAGATTTTATCAAGGACTATTCACTCGAAGGCGATAAGGAATCCTACCGATGGCTGAGGCAAGGTGCGCGTAAATTGATGGAAAAAATAGTGACCATTTTCAATAAAACGGAAGATGGTAAGACTATGAAATTTGAAACGCCCGTTGTTGCTGGTTTGGAAACTTTCCTGCACGATGAGGAAGGAAAATTTGTACAAGTATCCTTTCACCCCCGAATGAAGCCGTATTTATTGGAACTGAAATCGCGCTTTTTGGTATATGATGTCAAGAATATTTTGAAACTGCCGAGCACCTATTCCATCCGAATTTACGAATTATTGAAGCAATATGAGCGTATCGGAGAGCGCAAATTTGCCGTAAAAGAACTGAAAGAAATCTTGGGGATTAATAGAGAATACAAGCTGTACGGGCATTTTAAAGACCGTGTGATAGACAAAGCACAGAGTGATTTGAAGACATTTACCGACATTCAATTCACTTATACCGAAGTGAAAAAGGGCAAAGCGGTAGAAGTTTTGGTGTTTCAAATTCGTCAAAATATACCGCCCCAGCAACCGAAACAAAAGAAAATCAAGATTTTACAACCGATGCTGGATTTCGGAATGGTAGAAGACCCCTCAGTATCTAATGGTAATTATGGCGATTCAAAACCTATAATTATCAGAAATAGTGATCTTTTTGAAGAGATATTTCCGCAGGTAAAGCATTGGGGCGTGAGTATTGAAGTCCTGAATTTATTGGTTGAAACACAACCCGAAGAGTATATTCGAGAAGGTTTAGCCTACACAAAATGGGAGGAAAAAGCCAATAAAATCAAGGACAATGCAGCCGGTTTTTTCATCAATGCCGTGAAAAATCGGTACACCAGTAGAGGTTTTGAAGATGAAAAAAAGAAAGCCAAACGCCTTGCCGAACAGCAAGCTAAAGAAGCGCGGATTAAAGAATTGACCTTACAGCACGAAGCACTCACAGAAGAATTTCAATCGCGCGTAAATGACGTGATTCGAGAGTTGACCGTAAGGGATTATGCCGTAACGGAGCGGGCGATTACCGCCGTAAAACTTGAAAATAAGATGTATTTGACCGTCAAAAAAGTGAATCCCGAGGAACTATCAGTGGAAGAGTTCAGAAAAGACAAAATACTGAGGGGGTTGGTGATTCATCAAATTCAGTTGCAAAATCCCGACTTTTTCAAGGGCATGGAAGATGCTTATAAGCCGCAAATCACAGCATTAGAAGAAGAAATTAAAGAGCTAAAAAAGTAAGTAAATACTGCAATAAGTAAAAAAGTAAGTACTTATTTAAGTTTTTACTTAGATAAATATGCTTCATAAAACCATTGATAACTCACTAAAACCTACTTTTTTTGATAAATATTCGTTTTGTATAAGTAAGGCATTTAAGGGTGAGTTGAGAAAACTCGCTAATCAAATATTAACTTTGCGTTTTTTGACTATAAAACTCAGTATTGTAATTTTAAATATCATGAAAAATATACGCTTTTCAGTTGAAAGCTTTTATTTGCGCCAAGCACTTTATCGTTTAGGTCTTGTGTTGGGTTTGTTTATGTTTTGTCGCATTTGCTTTTTCATTTTCAATTATACTAAACTGCCGACCCCCTCAGTATCCACATTTTTTTGGGGCATCCGCTTCGATTTGTCGGCGGCTATTTACATCAATATTTTACTGCTTTTATCGTATTTATTGCCTTTCGGTTTCAGAAAGGAACGTTGGTATGGCATGATTCAGAGAGTCCTTTTCTTGGCAACCACTTTTGTCATTGTGCTTGTTGAATTGGGCGATGCTGCCTATTTCCCTTTTTCGCAAAGGCGGTTGATAGCTGGTGATTTTTTGATGATAGGCAATGAAAGCGATCAATTATTGCGCTTAGTGTTTGAATATTGGGTGATGTGGATTGTTTTTGGACTCATAATTTGGGGCTTGAACGCTCTTTTCAACAAAACGACCATTAAACCTTTGCCACAGGAAAATAGCTTGTTGCCGCAAACGGGTGTCATGGTTTTAGGTTTAGGATTGGCTCTCATGGGTGTGCGAGGTGGCATACAAATGCACCCGCTTACCGCTGGTTCGGTGGCTCAATATGTGGATGATATGCGCCTTGCGCCGCTGGTTGGCAATACTACTTTGAGCATTTTATATTCGCTATCGAGGACGAAACTCGAAGTGCCGAATTATATGTCGCCTAAAGAAGCAGAGCAGATTTACCCCATTTTCAATAAAGGCGACAAAACGAAAAAAATGCGCCGACTGAATGTTGTAATCATTGCTTTAGAGAGTTTTGGTAAAGAATATTCGGCATTTTTTAATCAAGACAAACCCAATTACCCTTCGTGTATGCCATTTGTGGATAGTTTGGCGCAACAAAGTTTGTATGCTCAATATACTTACGCGAACGGTTTGCGCTCGACACAAGGCATTACGGCACTGACTTCGGGATTGCCTTCGCTGATGGGTGAGCCATTTATGTTTTCGCATTATCAGACCAATAAAATAGAAGGTTGGGCGGGTGTTTTGAAGAAACAAGGCTATAAAACAGCCTTTTATCATGGCTCTAATCATGGCTCAATGGCGTTCAATACGTTCATTCCACACACCGGATTTGAGTCATTTTATGACCGGTTGGACTATCCTGATCAAGCTGATTACGATGGTTCGTGGGGTATTTGGGATGAACCATTTTGGCAATGGACGGTCAAAAAGATTAATGTTTTACCGCAACCTTTTGGCGTAATGACTTTCTCGCTCACTTCCCATGAGCCTTTTGCAGTACCGAAGGATTTTGAAGCAAAATATCCCGATATTCCGGAAATAAAGCGCAGTTTCCTTTATACGGACTACGCACTTCGTCGCTTTTTTGAAGAAGCTAAAAAGCAACCTTGGTATCAAAATACGCTGTTCGTAGTGGCTGCTGACCATGTTGGGCGCAATGACACGCGACCCGAAGAGTACTCCACACGTGAGGGTTTGTACCATATTCCGATATTATTTTTTTGCCCTTCCGACCTCACCATGAAGGGTGAAATAAAAGATGGCGTTTGTTCACAAGCGGATGTGATGCCTTCTATCTTGGATTATTTGAATTGTCCTGATGCGCGGATGTCATTTGGAAGAAGCATTTTTTCAAAAGAAGCCCCCCCTCAGTATGCTGTCCAATTTGAGGATAATTTGTTTCAAATTGAAGATAAAAATTATATTCTCCTATTTGATGGTCGTTACACAACAGGGTTTTTCGATAAAATAAATGATAAAATGCTTAAAAAAAATCTTTTAATGGAAGGATTGTCCGATATGAATCGGATGGAAACGGCATTAAAAGCCATTATTCAACAACACCATCAAGCGATGGTGAATAATGCTTTAGTACCAAATTAAGTACATACTTTTTTAAGTAAAAGAGTATGTACTTATCTAAGTTTTTAAGTAAATCATTATTTGGCTAAAAAAATACCCCTCAGTAAAAAACGAGGGGTATTTTTTAGTCAATCACGTAATCTCATAAAATCACTCAACTTTAAAGCCGACTTCTACATTTTCCCACATCAACTTCACCATATTATTAGCAACGGCGAAAGTCATGCGCTCTGTAAAAGCGGCGGATTTTCCGGGTTTTACTTTCACGCGCAAGACATCTTCCTTATCGCTGTAATCATAAGCACCCCATTGATCTGCTTTTTTATTGAAAATAATCGTCCATTCTTTTTCATTCGGAATGGTGAATAGGGCATATTTACCCGCTTTAAGCGATTGCCCTTCAATTTTTACGTCTTTATCCAACGTGAGGGTGGTAGCGGAGTTGGCTCCAGTGCGCCAAACTTTGTTCATTGGCACGAGGTCGCCCCATATTTTACGACCTTTTACCGCCGGTTGAGCATAATTAATGATGATAGATTTGCCCGCAACACTACCTTCTGCTTTCGCTGAGGGACTTGCAGGTGCTTTATCACCACCTTGAGCCATTGCAGCTAAAACAAACAGCATCATAGAGAAGATTGTTATTACCTTTTTCATTGAAAAGAAATTTTTTGAATTTTGTTAAAAATTAGAATTACATCACAAAGACGTTTAATTGTCTAAAATGTTGAAAGAAAGAGGCTTTTATTTCGACAAATGAGGTTTTATTCCAATAGAAAGGTGTTTTTTTAATGAAAGTATTTGCATACTGAGGGGGTGGCTTTGGAAAAAAAGTAGAAATTTGTCCCATGAAGTTTGCATACTACGTGTAGGGTACCACGAATTTACCGAATATACGAATTTTACCAATTTAGAGGTTGATAGCTGCAATATGATACATGATGATAAAAAATATATGATGACAAGACGTTTACCTGCCGAGTGGGAAGCTCAAAGTGCTATCCAATTTACTTTTCCGCATGAAGACAGCGATTGGGCGCCCATGCTGGACGAAGTTATTCTTTGTTTTGCGAGGATTATTGAAACAACTACAAGGTTTCAAAAAGCCTTAGTCGTTTGTAAAAATCGAGAAAAAACGGCTAAAATACTGAGGGGGTGCGTTCAAGAGAATTTGATATTAGTTGAGTTACCTTCCAACGATACATGGGCGCGCGATCATGGCGGTATCATTATTTTTGAAGATGGCGAACCTATTATTTTGGACTTTATGTTCACGGGCTGGGGTTTAAAATTTTCGGCTGATAAAGACAATTTAATAACAGAGAATCTCTATAGAAAAGGCATTTTTAAAGCCAAACGCCTTGAAAAAACGGGTTTGGTGCTGGAAGGCGGCGGCATAGAAAGCGACGGCAAAGGCACGCTTTTAACCACTGCTGAATGTCTCCTTTCACCGAATAGGAATCCGCATTTATCGAAGCGGCAGCTTGAAAATAGGTTGAAAAAACTCTTCGGTGTGCACCGCATTTTATGGCTCAATCATGGTTATTTGGCTGGCGACGATACGGATTCGCACATAGATACCTTGGCGCGTTTATGTGATGAAAATACAATTGCCTATGTGAAATGCAATGATGTAGAAGATGAGCATTATGAAGCCTTGAAAGCGATGGAAAACGAGTTAAAAACCTTTTGTGTCATTGGGCAGGAGGTGGGGCAACCTTATAAATTAGTACCTCTACCTATGGCAGATGCTTGTTTTGATGAAGAAGGGCAGCGTTTACCCGCTACTTACGCCAATTTTCTCATCATCAACGGGGCGGTGCTGGTGCCAACTTACAATCTGCCACAAGATGCCGAAGCCCTCGAAATACTGAGGGGGTGTTTTCCAGATAGGGAAGTGATTGGTTTAGATTGCCGACCGTTGATTTGGCAGCATGGGTCGTTGCATTGTATTTCGATGCAGTACTCGATGGGGGTGGTTTGATTTTATGAAAAAATGAAATTATATTTGTAAAAAATTAAAAATAATGGGACAAGTTATCAATCAAGAAGATTTAAAAAGAGCTATTCAACAATTAATAGTTGATCAGCCTGATTATTTTAAAAATATAATCAAGGAAATAGTAACTGAAAACCTTGAACTTTTGCCTGATATGCAGGAGAGGGAACAGCGTGTTGACAAAATAATCGACAAACATTTTGACAGATTTGATGATGTTTTTAAAGCATTGGCATAATGGAATACTTACAAAAGCAAGATATAACTAAAATCAATCAAAAAACGATTGAGCGGCACGGCGGTAATTTTACACCGCCGTTTAACTTTTTGCATGAATCCAATTTGGATTATGTTTTAGAAGCGGTTGCAGCCGAAATGTTTGGCGAGCCATTGTATCCTGATATTCATGATAAAGCTGCCGTCTATATGTTTAATATTATTTCTAATCATATTTTTCTTGACGGTAATAAGAGAACAGGTTTAGAAGCAGCATTGTTGTTTTTAGACCTCAATGGATTTGAAATTCGCCTTGATATACCCAACAAAGAGGTAGAAGATTTCGTCATCAAAGTAGCTTCCGGCGAAAGCACTTTAGATGAGTGTAGGTCTTGGTTTAAAACCAATATTATTGAAAGAATATAGAAATTAAACTATTGATTTCCAATGTTTTATGAAAATATATACCATAAGTATCTAAGTATTTACCCATCTAAGTATCTAATTTTCATCGTCTAATCATCTAACATCTATAATAAATATGTCAAAAATCAAAGTCGGCATCGTACAGCAATCGTGTATTGAAAGCCGTGAATCGAATATTGCAAAAAGCTTGAAAGGCATTCAAGCGTGTGCTGAACAAGGGGCTGAATTGGTCGTTTTGCAGGAATTGCACACGGGCATTTATTTCTGTCAAGCAGAAGATACTGACAAATTCAATATGGCTGAACCCATTCCGGGACTTTCCACCGAAGTATTTAGTCAAGCGGCGAAGGATAATAAGGTGGTTTTGGTGACTTCTTTATTTGAAAAACGCGCGCCGGGTATTTATCACAACACATCAGTCGTGTTTGAAAAAGATGGTTCCATAGCGGGTAAATATCGCAAAATGCACATTCCCGATGATCCAGCTTACTACGAAAAATTCTATTTCACCCCTGGCGATATGGGTTTTGAGCCAATCAAAACATCAGTGGGTACGCTGGGCGTGTTGGTGTGTTGGGATCAATGGTATCCTGAGGCGGCGCGTTTGATGGCTTTGCGTGGGGCTGAAATGCTGATATATCCGACAGCTATCGGGTGGGAAAGTAGCGATAATCCCGAAGAAAAAACACGGCAGCATGGGGCGTGGGAAACTATTCAGCGCGGTCATGCCGTAGCGAATGGCTTGCCTGTCATTACGGTGAATCGGGTAGGAGAGGAGCGCGATTGGTCGGGTGTGATGGGTGGCATTCAGTTTTGGGGGCAGAGTTTTGTAGCGGGTCCGCAAGGCGAGTTATTGCATATTTCTTCTTGGGATGAAGAGGAAAATGTGGTCGTTGAAATTGATAAACAACGGACGGAAGATGTGCGCCGCATCTGGCCCTTTTTCAGGGATAGACGCATCGATTTTTATAGCGGCTTGACTCAACGATATTTGGATTAAATACTTATCTACTGTTTTAAGTATTTACGTTTTTACTTTGCCAAGGGCATTCCCTCGGAAAGGTACTTTTACCCCTCAGTATTTTATGTGTTTTTGATGAAACAGCGGCGAAAACTATCAGTTTCGCCGCTGTTTCATCAAAAACACATAAAATACTGAGGGGTATTATTCTTATTTACAATGTTATATTTTAATTCGTAAACCTGCTAAAGCAAAAAGTTTTATGTCACGTGATGTGATAGGGATAAAACTATTAATTCCATATTGAAATTGTATGCTTACAAAAGGGCTTAAATGACTTGTAATATGATACTGAAAAACAGGTGCAATCGCTAAGTCTATGTTTTGAAATTTAAATTTCTTAAAAGTAACATCAGTCTCAAAGGGTCCAGGGTCAAGTAATACGCCTGATTCAGGATTTATTTTAGGATGTTTGTCAGTATAATGCGTATAAAAATTAAAGTAGAACAAAGTACTTGATTTAATACCAAAGCTCATTTTAGTGTTTTCAACAATATTGTATTGGTACGATGTTAAAAAAGTGAAATTTCTATATTCATAAGTATAAGAATAAGGGCAAACTAATGGTGCACTACCAGCACGAGAAGGAAAAACGCATTTGGGTAGTAGTACATATATATTACTATCAATAAAAATATCTTTTCCAGAAAATTCTAATTGAATACCTATACCGAAGCTATTTTTTCTTTTGGTGTATTGATACTCAATAGTTGAAGGGATTGAGTAATCTTGAAAAAGCTTAGTATGGTAAATCAATAAACCACTATTGATTGATATACTTGAAAAGTCCTTCTGTTTTTTTTGTGCTGTCAAAAACACTGGTAAAAAAAACAAAGTGAATATTATTAAATTAGATATTTTATGCATAATTGGGTTATTAAATTTGAGAGGATGCCTTTTATTAAGGCACCCTCTCATGAATAAATTAATATTTCACAAACTTTTGTGATAAAATGAGTTTTGTCTCTGAAGATTTTGCTTCTATAAAATACATTCCATTAGGTAACATAGAAATATCTATATCTTCTTGTAATTGCCCCGTAATATTTTTCCTATTCCCTAAATATTTTATTGTTCTACCTGTAATATCAATTATATCAATATCGAAACTATTTTGTAATTTTGAATAGATTGTTAAAAAAATATTATTTCTTGAGGGATTAGGAAATACAAATATAGTTGTTTTATGAAGGTTTTCAGAATTCTTTAAAACTTTCAGATGGTTTGTATAATTTGGATTATTATCATCAGATTTGAAAGTATTTACTAAAGATGAATTTGTTTCATCGTCACTTGATGCAATGCCACCACCACTGCCGCACAATGTAGAAGGTGCATAAATATCTACACTTCCTGTTAAAATTGCACTTCCATAACAGTTTTCTAACTTCAGATAGTAAACAAATGGTCCGTCTGACGGTTGAGATGGATATCCATTGAAACAACCATTCCAAGAAATATCTTCTGGTTTTATATCTCCACACGTTGAAGTTTCGCGACTAAATACTCTGTTACCCCATCTACTAAATATTTCCATTTTAGCATAATAAGCATTGTAAGGTTTTTTGTAAATAGTGCTAGTCTGAGGTGTAAATGCAAAGTTTATAGATGGTTGTACAGTCCTGTTGGGGTCAAAAACATTAGGAATGTACACATGTTGAAAAGGTGCAGTATGATTTGGACTATTAGGGGGAATGTAATTAGCCGTACAATCTTCATTAATGGAACAACTACTGCAAGGCTTCAATTCAACTTTAAAATTTGCTCCTTGTTCTATGATAAACCTTTTTTGATTGATACCAGCTTTAAATTGTATATTTTTACCTGCTCTAAGAGTTACTTTTTCAGTATTTTTAATCACTATATTACCTGTTCTTGGAAAAATAGTTAGATTCTGTTTGACTTCTGTAAGCTCAGGAAGTCTGAGATGAGAGAACAAGGCAGTATTAGGAGTAGGCGGGTAATATGCTATATTATCTGTACCATTATATTCCTTATTTTCATCACAACAACTTAATTTTATATCACTTACTTTTAAACCAAAAGTATAATTATTTGAACCATCTATCGGTGTACCATTGTTAAATACAAAAAACAGCATTTGACTATAATTCGCATCAGGGATAAAACAAAAGTCTATTCGAGAAGTAGTTGCCATCACTGGACCGCCCAATTGTTTAATTTCTTGACCTGAAATTGATTTGAAATTATTAACACTGTTAAACCATGGACGTCCATCAGTACAATCTGAGCCTGTACATTGAGCTGTAATATCATTTGCAGAGTTTGATAATTTAATCCCAGCATAGTCAAGTACATTATCTCCATCCCAACCGTCTAATATTTGATATTCAATAGTTAAAAAATATTTTTTCCCTTTTAAAAATTGCTTACCAATATACATTAAACCTTCTCCATGATTTATTCCATCATAATTGCAAGGTGGTTGAGGATTAGAAGGTATTTGTGGAGTATATTCTACACCTGCTCCAATACGGAATCCTCCTGTTGTTGTATTGGATATTCGTGTTAGAAGCAAATCAGCCGATCCAGAAATAGGTCGCCATTTACCTACAGATTGACAGCCTTTAAAAAAATCTATATAAAGTCTTTGATCATCTGAGGTTGGAGGGTTAGTAACACAAGTCCTTGAAGATTCAAAAGAGAAATCAGGAAATTCTTGAGCTTTTAGGCTGATATTTTCTATTAAGAAAAAATTAAAAATATAGATATAAATTATTTTTTTCATGTTGTAATGTTTTAGAAATTAATAAATATTTTTTTCTCTGCCCGGTTTTTATTACGGATTATTAATTTTCTATATTATTACAGACCTATTTTTTTCTTTATTGCTATTATATCCTTTTCCAATGCTTCAATTTTTAATTTTTGAGCTTCAATGACACTTTGTTGCTCTTTTACACCTTCTACTAAAATGGGAATTAAAGAAATGTAGTTAACAGCTAAAAAACCTTGTTCATCTTCTTTAACTAACTGAGGAAATATTTTTTGAATGTCTTGTGCTGAAAACCCAATTTGGTTTAGATTCTCTAATTTCTTTTTCTCATAGACTTTTTTTAATTTTTCCAAATCTTTTATATCCTTATCCTCTTTGCCTTTCATAGTATTGAGTTGTAAGAGTATAGAATCTTCACGTATAGATTTGAAATCGTAAGTAATGCCTTGTAATTTAGAAATAGAAGCTAATGCTCCAATCAAATTTTTAACATTTGACTTTAATCGAATGTCAGATGTAAGTACCACACCTTGAGATTTAACCACTCCTTTTACTAATAAGTCTCCAGCTGAATTTAACTCTGCACCAACAATATTGCCACCGCCACCTACAGTTAGATAAATACCATTTTTACCATGTAATTGAAGTTGGTCACTATCCCAACCCCACGCTTCAGCTACAAAAGCTTGTGCCCCTCCATTCGCTGCCGAACCATAATCACCCAAAGATATTTTGCAACCTGGGCGATATGAACTTGTACTTAACCCCAAAAATTCACATGTTACTTGATTGTTGTAATCGTTGCCCGGCCATTCATTGCCGAATTTACTTTTACCATTTTCAACGACTTGCATTTGAGCAAAGGTTGCTGTTGAAAAAATGAGAGAAAGAACGAAAAACGAAGAAATTTTTAAATTTTTCATAAGAAAAACGATTTAAAATGATTAAAAAATAAGATTAAAAAAAAACTAATTTTGTAAAAAATAAGATTAATCGCCCTTTGACTTGTCGCGAGTAAGCAAAGGGTTTTTATTTTGTACAGCGTTAATACGCCATGACAATTCCAAATCTTTTAAAATTAACGAGAAGAAGAAGAAGAAGAAGAAGAAGAAGAAGAAGAAGAAGAAGAAGAAGAAGAAGAAGAACTTCGAAACCGCATCAGAAAAAATCTCGTGTTAGTTACTTGCTGGCATAAACATAGACACTTGTTTTTAAGCCACCAAACTTTTTTGTTATTTTTGTTATTTTTTATAAAACATATTTTTTTAACATATAATTGGGCTATAACAAAAAAAATGCAAGCAATGTCCTTCTCATTGTATGAATGGTAGGTTTGACTGTATGAACGGTAAAATGTATAGCTCAACAATGTAAAAACGACATGAAAATGCCTTTCTACTGAGGGGGTATCAAATAAAAATTTTATCCAAATTCAATTCAAACCCGCTCGCGGCATCGTTTAAAATGCCTTCATTGTAAGTCTTCGTTTTTTCATTGGGCTTAAAAATCATGATAGATTCGGCAGGTGGTAAAACAACCCAAACAGATTTCATACCTGCTGGGAAATAGATATTATTCATTTTATCAACAATATCATTGAAATTTTGCTTGGGCGATAAAATTTCAATCGCTAATAAGGGAGTATCTTTTGTTTTAATAACATCTACTTGCCAATTACGGGGCGTTTTTTCATATATACAAAGGTCGGGTACAGCTTTGCCTGATGTCAAGTCAAGCGAAAGTTCTGGGAAAATGTCGAATTGACTGCCATATTGGGTTTTCAATTCAAATCCTATTTCCATTTGTAAGATAGCATGATTTTTACTGGGCATCGGTTTTCCACGTTCTTGTTCATATTGCATTTC
>JAYTON010000152.1:0-8242 GCA_043747725.1 Saprospiraceae bacterium | reverse complement strand
CCAGATTCGTCGGTGGTAATGATTTCAGGTCATGGCAATATCGAAACGGCAGTAGAATCAGTGAAAAAAGGCGCGTTTGATTATCTGGCTAAACCACTTGACCTCAATCGCATTCACATCACTATTCGCAACGCTTTGGATCGCTCAACCCTCGTGACTGAGACGAAGGTGTTGCGTCGTCGGGTGGGTCAGTCAAAGGTGCAAGAGATTATCGGTGACTCAGATGCTATCCAAAAGGTGAAAGAGAAAATTGAGATGGCAGCGCCCGTGGATGGTGCGCGTGTCTTGATTATGGGACCCAACGGAACGGGTAAAGAATTGGTGGCGCGTTGGATTCATGAAAAAAGCCCGCGTCGTGATGGATTATTTGTAGAAGTGAATTGTGCGGCTATTCCTTCTGAATTGATTGAAAGTATTATGTTCGGGCATATAAAAGGCTCATTTACAGGGGCTATCAAAGATCAAATCGGTAAATTTGAGCAAGCCAACGGTGGTACTTTGTTCCTTGATGAAATAGGTGATATGAGTCTTGAAGCGCAAGCCAAAATACTGAGGGCTTTGCAAGAGCGCAAGATTACGAGAGTGGGCGGCGAAAAAGATATTAATGTGGATGTGCGGATTATCGCGGCGACCAATAAAAATCTAAGAGAAGAAATTGCCAGAGGTAGATTCCGGGAGGATTTGTACAACCGCTTGGAGGTGATTGATATTTATGTGCCATCTTTAAATGAGCGCAAGGAAGATATTCCATTATTGGTGGAGCAATTTTCAAAAATCATCTGTGAGGAATATGGTATAGCTGATAAAAAATTCACAATTGATGCTATCATTGGACTTCAAAATATAGATTGGACAGGTAATATTCGTCAATTGCGGAATGTCGTGGAGCGGCTTATTATTTTCAGCAGAGACAAGCCAGAGATTACGGATTCCGATATCCTGGAGCACGTAACAGCTCGCCGAGGCAGAAATCCTTACGAGGAACTTTTCAACCGTTTTGATACAATGGAAGAGATGCTCCGTTTTATGGCTGCCGAGTTTATGAAATTTAAAGGCAAACCAGCTTGATAATTAGGAATGTTTAATTAGGAATTAGGAGTTGGGAATTAGGAGGGTCTCGAATAAATAAAAAAGTGAATAGTCAGGTCTTTATCCCGATTATTCACTTTTTTTTATTATTCATCACCCATCAGTATTTTCCTAATTCCTAATTCCTAATTAAACATTCCTAATTAAACATTCCTAATTAATTCAATAAACCGCTTCAATAATGCGCCGGATGGTCGCTGAATCGCCCATTGTATAATAATGCAAACAAGGCACGCCCGCTGCTTTGAGTTCTTTGGATTGGGCAATACACCATTCAATACCGACTTCTTTCACTGCTTCATCCGTTTCTGCTTTGTGGATTTCTCTAAGCAAATCATCAGGCAAATTAATAAAAAAGACGCGTGGAATAGCTGTCAATTGCGCTTTCTTCGTAATCGGTTTCAAGCCTGGTACGATGGGGACATTGATGCCCATTTTACGACATTCTTCGATATATTTAATATAATGTTTATTGTCAAAAAACATTTGCGTCACGATATATTCTCCTCCTGCATCAATTTTTGCTTTGGTGTAAGCCAAATCTGTTGACAAGCTGGGCGATTCAAAATGCTTTTCAGGATAACCGGCTATGCCGATGCAAAAATCCGTTTTCAAACCATTTGAGATATTAGGATCAAGATATTTACCATTGTTCATGTCATTTACTTGCTGGGCGAGGTCAACGGCATAAGCATGACCTTCGGGATGGGGATTGAATTTATCTTCAAACTTCGCAGCATCCCCCCTCAGTACAAGCACGTTATTGACATTCAAAAAATTCAAATCTATCAAGGCATTCTCTGTTTCCTCTTTTGAGAAACCGCCGCAGATAAGATGAGGCACGGCATCCACGCCGTAGCGATGCATGATAGCGGCACAAATACCGACTGTGCCGGGGCGTTTGCGAATGGCAGTTTTTTCGTAGTAGCCACTTGGTCTTTTCCGATAAATAAACTCTTCACGGTGGTAAGTGACATCTATAAATGGCGGCTTAAACTCCATCAAAGGGTCGAGCGTATTAAATATGGCTTGCATCGAACCACCTTTAAGGGGCGGTAGCACTTCAAACGAAATTAAGGTCTTATCTTTTGCTGCCTCAAAATAATCGGTAACTTTCATAATTGTCTGATAAATTATTTTTTCATAGATATTGATAAAGCATAAAATTTTATGGTCTAAGTATGTAATATCTATCATGTAAATATCTACATATCCTTATCGAGGGGCGAAATTACTGAAACTCTCTCATTTAACCGACGATTAAATTTTAATTTAAAAACAATCAAAATAAGTTGATAAAACTATAAATAAACGCTCTAAGCTATTGTCACATACTTTCGGTATTATTAAGATTATTTTGCTTTATCATAAGAATTAAATATTTAATCAAAAAAACCATTTAGACATTTAAAATTCAAAGATATTTTAAGAAAACATAAACTTATTACTACTAAACAATTGATTTACTACATAGGGATTTGATTATATAATTGAGAGATTTTTCAATTTTAAGTAGTCACAAATGAATCATTATACTGTTCAATTTGGATTTGTTAGGCACTTACATTGCCTCATAATCAAAAAAAAATATCATAAACGATGAAAGCTAAATCTTTATTTATAAAACACACTTCACTACTTGAAGACCATTTGTTGAATTATTTAAAAAGTGGATATAAACCCACTTTAGCCATTGTATTCTGTTCGCCGAAACAACCTTTCGAAGATATGATACGGCTTTTTGACTCCTATAATATTGATTTATTCGGCTGTACAACTGCTGGAGAAATCACGAATGATTCATTAGCAGAGGGCGCAATTACTTGTCTGTTTTTGGATATTCCTAAAAAGTATTACAGCATCCAATTTGAACGAAATACTGAGGGGGTCTTTAATAATGCCAAAAGAATACGGCTTTTAATAGATGATGCCTTTGATAATCCGGCAGTAATTGTTTGTTCGTCAGGTATTTTGAACGATGGCGAACAAGTAGTAGCTGGCTTGAAATATGGAACAGAGCGCGAAATACCGATATATGGAGGTATGGCTGGCGATGACTCTATGTTTGAGAATTCGTATATTTTTTCGAGAAGGGATATAACGAATAATGGCATTGCCGCCCTTATTTTTGACAGCGACTATGTGGAATTGAAAGGTTTAGCGACGAGCGGTTGGGAGCCTATCGGCGAATTCAATACTGTTACGAGTGTCAAAGACAATATTATTTACTCGATTAATAACGAACCAGCACTCGATTTTTTTTACCGTTTTATGCATGATGCTGATAAAGTATCTGAAAAATCTATAATTTCTGCGCAATACCCATTTCAAGTAGTCAAAGATAATAAATGCGAAGTACTCAGAATGGCTATTAAAATAAATCCGAATGACAAAAGTCTAAGATTGGTTGGTAGCATCAAAGAGGGTTCTAAATTCAGGTTTTCAATCTCGCCGAGTATCAATATAATCAATAAAACCATTGGCGAGTTCGAAACTTTTAAACAAACGACGCCTGATGCTGATGCTATGATTTTGTTTTCCTGTGTTGGTCGGCAAATGGCTTTTGGTCCTTTTTTAGAAGATGAAGTCAAAGGAGTTTATGGCCTGTGGGAAAAGCCGATGGTTGGTTTTTTGAGTTATGGTGAAATTGGGAATTTGCGCAATGGTATTTGTGAATTCCATAATGAAACATGCAGTTTGGTCGTCATTAAAGAAAAACAATTGATATAATGAATCTATAACTACATGCTTTTTTAATCTGAATATGATAAATTCAAACAACATCAACTTTATTGCATTTAAAGAAAGACTACATACTTTAACGATAGTTGATGAACGCAAAACTGACTTGCTCAAATCTTTTGAACAATTGGATAAAGATTACATCAAAATGGACTTTTTGCACAAGCAAAATGCTAAAGATAAAGCAATGATTATTAACCTTCTTCAAAGCAGTGTGGAGGAATTTCAATCTCAAAAAAAAATATTGCATGTGCCAATGAACAGCTCATTCATCAAAAAAAACAACTCGAACATCAATCAGAAGAGTTGGCGAAGAATTTTCACGCTTTCCAAAGTCTTACCAAGAGCTTGAATAAATCGCTTATATTGCCTCGCACGACCTTAAAAGCTCCCTGCAAAACATAGGCAGTTATGCTCAATTGCTGAAGAAAAGATATTCCAATCAATTGGATTCAGAGGCTGATACTTTCCTCGATTTTATTGCCAATAATGCGCAAATGATGAATAATATCATCACTCATCTGCTCGCATATAAGCACCCTTGACCGCAAAAGAGAATTATCCTTAACTGATCTCAATCGGCTTATGGAACTAATCGAGTTTAATTTAAAAGACATTATTTAAAAAAATAACGTAGTTTTTGAATTTAATGAATTGCCTAAATTGTGGTTACAAAAAAGTAGTATCACCTAAGTTTTGCAGCATATTATTGAAAACGCCATCAAATACAGATTAGATAAAATACCGCATATTATAATTGGAGCAGAAAAATTGAAAGATACCGATTTATGGCAATTCTGGATTAAAGATAACGGATTAGATTTGGAAGAAATTTATAGCGATAAAGCCTTTCAACTTTTTCAACGCATCAATATGCGTGACCTTCCCGGCGACGGTATGGGTTTAGCAATTTGCCGTAAAATTATCAAACTACATGGAGGCGATATTTAGTTTAAGCAAAATCCTGAGGATGAAGGCGGTACTACATTTTATTTTACTGTTCAAGAACTGAATGTTGAAAAAATATAGAGGTTAAATAAAGATTTAGGTCATAGCGTTTTAAAAATGCTAACTTTACGTCCTCAAATCTAAAAAATATGAAAGTCATCATTCCTGTCGCTGGTGCGGGCATACGTCTTCGTCCGCATACCTACACACAGCCTAAGCCGCTCATACCAGTAGCCGGAAAGCCTATACTCGCACATATTATTGATGAATTATTGGAAGCTGATTTCCGTGAATTTGTGTTTGTCATCGGGTATTTAGGAGAAAAAATCAAAAATTTTGTTGAAAATCGTTACAAAAACCTTAAATGCACTTTCATCGTGCAAGACGAGCGCAACGGTTTGGGTCATGCTATATGGTTAACTCGAAAAGAAATTAAAGATGAAAAAGAACTTTTTATAGCTCTGGGCGATACAGTTTTTGATATGGATTTGGGAGAAATGCTGAAATCTCCGACCTCTTGCTTGGGTGTACAGGAAGTAAAAGACCCTCGAGAGTTTGGTGTAGTCATGTTGGATGAAAAAGGTTTCGTCAAAAAAGTAATTGAAAAACCGAAAATTCCGCATTCCAATTTAGCCATCGTGGGTTTGTATAAAATATTGGAAGTCAAGGCGTTACTCAGTGCTTTAGAATATAATATGAACAATGAGATTCGCACCAATGGTGAATTTCAACTCGCCGATGCCCTTCAACGTATGGTGACGCAAGGCATCAAAATGACCACCTTCGCTGTGAATAATTGGTTCGATTGTGGTAAAAAAGATATTCTTCTTGAAACCAATAAAACGCTTTTAGAAAAAAACAATGTTTATGATGTTGATTTACCCATTTTTGAAAATACAATCATCGTTCATCCCGTTAGTATAGGTGACAATTGCCAAATTAGTGATTCAATCATTGGTCCTTATGTCACCATTGCAGACCATACGATCATCAAAGCCTCTATTATTCAAGATTCAATCATCGGCTCCTATTCTTATTTGAAAGAAATCATTTTGAATAAATCTGTTGTTGGCAGCGATACATCCATTCGGGGCATCAAACGCAGCTTGAATATCGGCGACAATACGGAGATTGATTTTAGTTAATAAATATGCCTACTTAATTTTATGAAAAAATCGAGCATTAAAATTTCAATAGTCATTTTATTCACAACCTTAATAATAGGTTGCCATAACGACGACGATAAAAACATTCCTGACGTATCTAATATCTCAACAAATGTCAAAATTCAAAGATTTGAACAAGACCTTTTTGCTATTGATACCCTAAATACTGAGGGGGGTATCCAAAACCTCGAAGCCAAATATCCAAAAGTAGCTGACCTATTCTTTGGTGCTATCATCGGTGCAAAACAACCGAACCAGACACCCCCTCAGTATCAAGCCATGATCAAGCAGTTTTTAACGGATACGAGCGTGCGAAAAACAGCAGACACGGCTCAAATTGTTTTCAAAAACTTCGAGCCTTTCAAAAAAGAACTCGAACAAGCGGCGCGTTTTTATAAATATTATTTCCCTAATCAGCCTGATTTGACGTTTATTACCTTCGTTTCGCAATATAATTATGATGTTTTTAATTTCGGAAGGGATTCGATTGGCATTGGTTTAGATTTTTTCTTAGGTGAAAATCATACAGATTACAATTTTATGGAAACCTTGCGTTACGCCTATATTCGCCGAACTTTGACTAAAGAGCACCTTGTTGCCAAAGCCATGCGGATGCAAATCGCTGAAATGGCAGCAGGTACTGAGGGAGGTAATCGGATGCTCGATGTAATGATTTTTAATGGAAAGCAATTGTATATTCTTGACCAATTATTGCCAACGACACCTGACAGCATCAAATTTGGTTATAATGCTGTTCAAACAAAATGGTGTAAAGAGAACGAGTCAGGTATATGGTCAAGTTTCCTGAAAAATAATGTACTGTATGAAACCAATTTCAAGAAAATAGCCAAACTCGTGACGCCCAGCCCTAACTCTCCTGGTATGCCGCCCGAAGCCCCAGGCGAAACAGGTAATTACATCGGCTGGCAAATCATCAAGCAATATATGAAGCGCAATCCGAATACCTCCATGCAACAATTGCTATCCATGAGAGACGCTCAAATGATTTTAGATAAATCGAAATATAAGCCCGCGAGATAGTGAAAAACGAATACTGAAAAATACATAACTTATCACTTTTCACTCAATTCGTCGGTTTCCCAAAATCTTGAACCCAATAATCGCCAGCTTTAGCAGCGCCCATTTCAGTATAAGTCGCACTCATTATATTGCGGCAATGACCACCACTTTTGACCCAACCATCAATCACGGCAGGCAATGATTTATAGCCCCAAGCGATGTTTTCACTCAATGCCGACCATTTGTAACCCGCATCTGTTGCACGTTTGGACATAGAGCTGCCGTCGCTACCCGTGTGGCTGAAAAAGTTATTGGTCAACATATCCTTCCCATGTCGAATAGAAGAATTTTCCAACAATTTGTTCCATTTTAAAGCGGGGACGAGAGGCATCTGAACGCCATCACATTTACACCCTTTCGTGCGCAAAGCGTTGACATATGCCAGCATATCATTTTGGAAATTACCTGTTTCAGCAGGGAAAAAAGAACCACTTGTTGTACCGGTCGTACCCGTAGTGCCTGTGGTGATAGTCGTGTCGGGTGATGTTTCAGGTGTTTCCTGCTTCGAACAAGCAGACAGTGTGAGGAGCAGAGAAAATATAATAGTTCGCATTATTAAAGTACGGTTTTTAGTAAAGCAAAACCAAACAACGCCTATTATTACCCCCTCAGTATGCAGCACTAAAATTTTAAATATTTTAAATGTGTCATAAATTTTCTACTCAAAATTAAAATAGATTGTGGATGGCGTAATAATGGCCTTCAACAATCTATTCTAATTTGAATCAAAAATATGATAAAACCTTAATTGCCTTCCTGCCTCAATTGCTTACGATTTTCACGATTTTGTTGAATTTTTTCAAGCAAAAGGCTTCTAAAATCGCGTTCAGCCTTATAAAGTCGAGCAATTTTCTTTACAGAAATGGCTTTTTTGAGCTTTTGATAATACTCTTTTTTCAGGTCCAATTCTCTCGCGTCTTTATCAAACTCTCCCAAAATAACCTTCTCCGCATCCGCATCGCTCATATCTTCTAAAGTCTTTTCGGATTTAGCAGCCGTCCGAATTTGTTGAAGTTTTTCAGTATATTGGTTAAAAATGGGCCAAAACAACTGGGCTTCTTCGGGCGTCAAATTGAGTCTTTGAGTGATAAATGCTACCTTTTGCGCTTCCAATTTATTTTTATTTTGAGCAAAAGTGCTGATAGTTAATGTAGTGCATAGTATTAAAAAAAATAATTTCTTCATGTTTTTCTTTAATTTTAAATTTAAACAATCTA
>JAYTON010000151.1:0-2917 GCA_043747725.1 Saprospiraceae bacterium | reverse complement strand
CGAGTCATTCGCAAAGAAGGAAAAATCGGAGAATACCATTGGGGCGAAAACCGTAAAAAAGCGTTAATTGGCTTTGAAATGGCTAAAGCCTTGTCGCCTGAATTTACAACACACCCCCTCAGTATTTAAATGAAAAAGCATATAGATTTAGGTAAAACACCTTTTATACGGTCAAAGCACTTATTTCAACTCATTGAAAATCAAGAGATTACGTTAGGTGGTAATAAAAATTTGAAAATATATGGCACTTTGGGTTGTCGAGCGGGTAAGCGCATGAAAGTAGAAAATCGAGTTTTTTTTAAGGATGAAGCGGAGGCTCTTTCATGCGGCTATCGCCCTTGCTCTGTGTGTTTAAGAGCGAAATATGTTGTATGGAAATCTAATGTCAACACATAGATTAGTAAAATTCGTAAATTTGGCAAATTCATGTTCTAATACACATAGAAAGGCAAATTCGTAACTGAGATAATAAGTAAATTATCTAAATTCGCCCCTCAAATTCTTAAAATCAATCTAATCCGTGATAATAAATTTCAATAAAATCCTTGAAAACGAGGAAACGCTCGACCCTGCCAACCAAGCCGAATGGCTCGCTATGCGCCAATTAGGGCATAATATGGTGGACGAAATGTTCGATTACCTTCAAACGACGCATGAAAGACCGGTTTGGCAACCCATTACTGAGGGGATCATATCTGAGTTTAAAAAACCGCTGCCGACTGAGCCTCAAACTGCTGAAACGATACACGCCGAGTTTACAAAAAATATATTGCCTTACAACAAGGGTAATGTCAGCCCGCGCTTTTGGTCGTGGGTAGAAGGCGGCGGCACGCCGTTGGGTATGCTCGCAGACATGCTTGCATCGGGCATGAATCCGAACGTGACCATCGGCGACCACGCAGCCATGTACGTGGATACCCAAGTGATTGAATGGAGCAAGGAGATGTTCGGCTTTTCAAAATCGGCAACAGGTATGCTTTTGAGCGGCGGTTCATTAGCCAATATTACGGGTATCATGGTTGCGCGGAATGCTTTTCAAGAGAAAATGCGGGAAAATGGTCTTCAAAATATGGAAAAACCAATGGTTTTATATACTTCCACCGAGACCCATTCATGCGTTCAAAAAGCGGCGGAAGCCTGTGGATTGGGCAGCAATGCCGTTCGTAAAATAGCCGTTGACAGCGAGTATCGCATGAAAATAGCCGATTTGAAACAGCAAATTAAAGCGGATCAAGCAGCCGGTTTTGCCCCATTTTGTATCGTCGGTAATGCGGGAACGGTGAATACGGGAGCGATTGACCCATTGGATGAAATACTTGAAATTTGTAAGGCTGAAAATCTTTGGTTTCATGTGGACGGGGCATTTGGCGCGTCAGCAAAATTAGTGGATGAATATAAAGAGGCGTTGAAAGCCATTGAAGAAGCCGATAGTTTGGCTTTTGATTTTCATAAATGGTTTTATGTCAATTACGAAGTCGGTTGTATTTTAATTAAAAATCCTGAAAAGCATCGCAATGCTTTTGTCATGCAGCCCAAATATTTACTCGCCCACGAGCGTGGTTTGGCGGGCGGTCCAGACCCTGTTACGCATTACGGAATGGAATTGTCTCGCGGTTTCAAAGCCCTCAAAGTATGGATGTCGCTCAAGGAACATGGCATTGAAAAATACAGCCGTTTGATTCGTCAAAACATTGCCCAAGCATTTTATTTAGAAGATTTAATTTCAAAAACCCCTCAGTTAGAAATGCTCGCGCCTGTTACCATGAACATCGTTTGCTTTCGTTTTAATCCTCAAAACGTTGAAAATGAAGCATTAAACACTATAAATAAGGAGATTTTGATGCAACTGCATGAGCGTGGTATTGCTGCACCCTCCTACACAATGCTGAATGGTCGTTACGCCATACGCTGCGCCAATACGAACCATCGCAGCCGCAAATCTGATTTCGATGCCTTAGTGAAAGGCGTTTTAGAAATAGGGAAGGGGTTAATGATGAATGATAAATGATGAATATAGTAAATTTGTTTAATTTATCATTCTTCATTCATCATTAAATTATAGTCTTCGTTATTATCTATATCTTTTAGAATAGAACTGGTGGGCATTTCAACTAAATAAAGATGATTTTTGTAGGTTTGGACGATGGGTTTACACCCCTCAGTATCCGTGAGGTTGAGGATGTCATTTTCATAAAAAGAAGAAAAAATGGTTGGATTGCCGCGTTTTTTCTTGAAAATAGGTTTTACAATGGCTTTTTTATCTTGTTTTAAGACCTCTTCAAATTGATTTTTTAAAAAAGAATATTCATCCGTAGAGATGAGAGGCATATCTGAAAGGCAAATCATGTAGTTGATAGGGTTATGAGTTATGAGTTGTGAGTTATGAGTTGTGGAGGGTTGTGAGTTGTGAAGGGTAGGGGATATATTTTGAGAGGCTTTCACACCGGCTTGAATGGAGGTGGTCATGCCTTTTTCATAGTCAGGGTTTTCGACGATAAAAAATTTACGGCGAGACTCCGAATCTCGCCGCAAATAATCGTCTAAAACCTTCTTAACTTGTGGCGCTTCATGACCTATGACAATCAGCACTACTTCGATATTCGACGATAAAATATTGTCGAGGGTTGTTTCTAAGACTGTTTTTTCGCCAAAAGGCAGTAACAGTTTATTCACTTCTCCCATTCGCCGCGATAATCCGGCTGCTAAAACAATAGCTATGACCATGATTTTTTTTTAAAGTTTAGATATTTTTTGTTACACATAGGTACATAGGACACATAAAAAACTATGTGTCCTATGTACCTATGTGTAACAAAAATATCTTATGTGTCATTTACTGCTTTTTATAAACCACCCCTTCTTTCATCACAAAAGTCACATTCATCAATGTCCTCACATCCGTCAACGGATTAGCATC
>JAYTON010000150.1:0-2864 GCA_043747725.1 Saprospiraceae bacterium | reverse complement strand
AGCTTTTTCGCTTTTGTTGCCATATATTAAGGATGTCAGAACCCACAATATAGGTAACTTGGCGGAAAAGCCTTTTTTGTCATGTACTAAGAAAATTTTTATGAAAAAACAAAATTTATATAACCTGTTAATTTTGTTTAAAACTTTTTATTCCTTTACTTCGACAAAAGGTAATTGTCGAATTTCAATTTTAAAATACAACGGAATTGCTGAGGGTTGTTTACATTTAATTTTAAAAATTAGGCGGCTACGGCATTGCATCACGCCTGTACAATTAACATTTAGACGGAATCCAATATTCCTCGTTACAAAAATCGAAAACGTATGAAAAAAAAGTTGACACATTTGATAAGTGTCGTTTTGATGACCACCTTGGTTTTACAAAACGGATTGGCTCAAAAAACATTTCCTCAAAATGGCGTTTATGACGAGCGCGATGGCATATTTGCCTTCACCAACGCCACTATTTTCAAATCATGGAATGAAAAATTGGAAGGCGCAACCCTGCTCATTCGCGATGGGCTCGTGGAAGCCATCGGTAAGGACATCGCTATCCCAAAAGATGCGGTGGTTTTTGATTTGAAAAACAAATTTATTTATCCCTCTTTCATTGAGCCGTTTGGTAATTATGGTATGCCCGAAATGGTGAGAGGAGAAGGCGGTGGCGGTTTTGGTCGCCAAACACAGCAATTGCTCTCCAATAAAAAAGGGGCATTTTCATGGAACGAAGCCTTGAGGACGGAGTTCAAAGCCCATGAAGTCTTTGCTTTTAATGAAAAAGATGCCGAAATACTGAGGGGGTCCGGCTACGGTGCAATCATGAGCCATAAAATGGATGGCTTGAGCAGAGGCACTGGCGTGGTCGTAACGACGGCTGCTGACCGCGAGCATAGCACCATCATCAAGCCGATGGCGGCGCATATTATGTCGTTTTCAAAAGGGACTTCTACTCAGAACTACCCGGGGTCGCTGATGGGGGCTATTTCATTGTTTCGACAGACCTATTTAGATGGGCAATGGTACGCTAAAGAAGGTGCTAAAGAAGAGAAAAACTTCTCGCTCGAAGCGTGGAACAACGTGCAATCGCTGCCTCAAATTTTTGAAGTGAGTGATAAATTGGAAGCCATACGGGCTATTAAAATTGCCAATGAATTCGGTAAAAAATACATTATCAAAGGGCGTGGCGATGAGTATCAGCGATTGGATGCTATGAAAGCCTTGAATACCACATTCATTTTGCCGCTCAATTTCCCCGAAGCTTTTGATGTGGAAGATCCTTATGATGCCTTGAATACGCAGCTTTCAGATATGAAACATTGGGAAATGGCGCCTGCTAATGCTGCTTATTTGGCAAAAGCAGGTATTGAATTTACCTTCACAGCTCAAGGTTTGAAAGATAAAAAAGATTTAATCAAGCAAATCAGGACAGCTATTGAAAACGGTTTGAGTGAAAGTGATGCCTTGAAAGCTCTGACTGAAACACCTGCTAAGTTATTGGGAATCAATGATTTAGGTAATTTAAACAAAGGCAGTATTGCTAATTTTTTAATTACCTCAACGCCTGTATTTGCAAAAGACAGTAAAATATTTCACAATTGGGTACAAGGCAAAGGCTACATTATCAACGACTTGGATAAGCCAAGTTTGGAAGGGACTTATAGTTTTCAATACGGTACTAATGTTTATAAAATGATGCAAGTATCGGCTACGGGCGAGATGCAGATTTACAAAACTGACTCCTTGAAAACCAAAGCGGAGGTTTCTCAAAGCCGCAACAGCGTGACCATTTCGTTCACGCCGCCGAGCGAGAAGGAAGTCGTTCGCCTCTCAGGTATTATGGACGGTGGCATGATGCGCGGTCGCGGTCAAACGGGCGATGGTACGTGGGTGAGTTGGGAAGCAGTGCCGATGGCTTTTACAGGTAAAGTAGATACCAAAGCTGACGCCAAACAGACCCCCTCAGTATTATCGGCAAAAGGCGATATAACTTATCCTTTCGGCGCATATGGGCGCAAAGAATTGCCTAAATCCGAACGCGTTTTATTCAAAAATGCGACCGTTTGGACAGGCGAAGCGGATGGCGTTTTAGCCAATACCGATGTGTTGATTGAAAATGGTAAAATACTTCAAATTGGTAAAAATTTGACGGCTGCCAATGCTAAAACGGTTGATGCCACAGGCAAACACCTTTCAGCAGGTATCCTCGATGAACATAGCCACATAGCTATATCTAAAGGTGTCAACGAAGGCACTCAAGCTTCTACGGCTGAGGTGCGCATTGGCGATGTTTTGAACTCTGAGGACGTGAATATTTACAGGCAATTAGCAGGTGGTGTTACATCGAGTCACTTGTTGCATGGTTCAGCGAATCCGATTGGCGGGCAAACGCAATTGATAAAATTGCGTTGGGGCTACGAGCCTGACAAATTGAAATTTGAAAACTGGGATCAATTCATCAAATTCGCTTTAGGTGAAAACGTGAAGCAATCCAATTGGGATGTACCTGACAATCAGCGTGTCCGTTTCCCCCAAACGCGTATGGGCGTTGAGCAAGTTTATGACGACCATTTTCAACGCGCTAAAGAATATGCAGCCTTGCGAAAATCAGGTAAATCCTTTAGGAAAGACATCGAATTAGAGTGTTTGGCAGATATTTTAGAAAAAAAATGCTTTATCACGTGCCATAGTTATGTGCAAAGTGAAATCAATATGTTGATGAAAGTAGCGGATAAATATAATTTCAAGGTCAATACTTTTACCCATATTTTGGAGGGCTATAAAGTGGCTGATAAAATGGCGAAACATGGGGTAGCAGCAGCCGGTTTTGCGGATTGGTGGAGCTATAAATTAGAAGTTTACGAAGC
>JAYTON010000149.1:0-1679 GCA_043747725.1 Saprospiraceae bacterium | reverse complement strand
TGGCAAAGGGCGCAAATTCACGCAGCCAGTCTAATCGAGACTCCCCAAAATCAATTATTTCTTCCCATTCTTCTAAACCACATAAACAACCCAACACTGTTAACAATAAAATTTCTTCTAATGGATATAATTTCTTCCGATTTATCCGAAAATCGGGTACTTGTGATAAATGTCTTTGCAATTTTTTTATACCTTCCATAACTTTTTGTCCGAAAGGTAGCTAATTTGCCTTTTTTAACCCTTTTTTAATGCGTTTAACCTAAAGTGTCCATAAAAAAAGCTCCGACTTTCACCAGAGCTTAATAATATTTATGAAAACAAGAAAAGTTGTCTAAACTGCTTGAGTGGGGCGTGTCGATGATGGCACTACCCGCACTTGGAGCAAAGACTGAGCGAGGCGGTGAGCCGCCTCTTCTATTTTTTTCGCTTGAGCCAATGAAGGGTTTTTATCTCCTACTGCGTATGCTCTAACCAATGCAGGGTTTAAACCTGCGAGTTTAGCAATTTCAGATATTTTGACAGCTTTGAAAGCATCAAAAAAATCTATCATTGAATATTCAAAGTCAAATTCAATAGTATTCACATTAATACTCTCCCATTTAGGAACATTTTTCCATTCATTGAGGCGGAAATCTTCTATCAAACCTTGAATATTCTTAACTGCCCCCTCAGTATTAGGCGCAATAGTAGTCAAGAAACTACCATCAATATCACACCAAGCCGATACTTCGCCATCAGTAGGGTCAATTTCTAAAACAATTGTGTATTTCATTTGTGCTGCTGCTTTAAAATTTGAAAAAAAACTGAAAGCAAAGGGGGAGGTTACTTAACGCAACCCCGCTTGTTTGAGAATCGCAAGAACTAAAGGTTTCTTTAAGTCCTTGCTTCCGTGATTGGGGATGACAATGTGCCGATTTTCGCCTGGCTTTTCAAAAATCATATGACTCCCGTTTTGCCTTACAAATACCCAACCTGCTTCCTCAATCAACTTAACTAACTCCCTTGCTTTCATAGTACAAAGTTACATTTTTGTAACAATTTATACAAATTAAAAGTTGCATTTTTGTAACAATTTATTGAAAAAAGGTGAAATACTGAGGGGTGTGTTTATTATTTTATGAAAAATATAAAGTCACAAAAAAACCGTCTCGATAAAATCGGAACGGTCAATTAATATAAACAAAATGTTTACTCAAATTCTTTATAAATATGGATAAATCTTTTAAATTATTGCACAATGAGCTTTTGCACTTTGCCATCTAATTTGACAAAATAAAGCCCTTTTGCAAGGTTTTGAATTTCAGCCCTATCAGTGTTAAAGCCATGATTCACTAATCTGCCTGACATATTGAAAATACCATAAGACACCACCTCACGACCAAAGAACAATGTGCCATTCGATAGTGGATTCGGAAAAATAGAGGCTACTTGAGCCGCTTTGATTTCTTTAGTATCGGTGAATAAATTATTCAAAACTGGATTATCTTTGAAATTAGCACCTGATAATGCGGGCGAACCTGCTACAGGGCGGAAGTTAGGTGTCGTTGAGCTTGCCATAGGGTCAACTAAAACAGTTCCAGCCGTGAAAGGAACCGGATCAATTTTATTTGCCAATAAACCTGTTAGACGCAACCAAGCATCCAATGCCGTCAATTTTGCTGCTGAACCTGTTGCGCGAG
>JAYTON010000148.1:0-4801 GCA_043747725.1 Saprospiraceae bacterium | reverse complement strand
AGATACTTATCGTAGGTTAAAATATGCATTCCCATACCCATTAATTTAGTAGCAAATGCGCTACCCGTATGTCCAAAACCCACGATGCCAATGGTCTTACCCATGAGTTCAAAACCCCGATTTTTTTCACGCTGCCAAATAAAATCTTTCACTTCTTGATTGCTCCGAACCAAATTATTGGCTAATGCCAAAAGCAGTCCGAGCGCGTGTTCAGCCACTGCATTCCGATTGCCTTCGGGCGAACTCAGCACCGCGACGCCTTTTTCAGCCGCGTATATTTTATCCACAATCTCCATCCCACTGCCCACTCGCCCGACGAATCGCAGTTTCACTCCTGCATCCAGTAAGGCTTTATCCACTATAATTTTTGAGTTAATAATCAAACCTTCGTAGTCGCCGATGACTTCATGCACTGCTTCATTGGTAATATCGGGTTGATAAAAACAAGTGAACCCCATGTCTTCTAAACCCTTCATTAATAAAGGATGCACATCATCTGTTACTAATACTTTTTTCATAAAATCTTGATTATCAATTATTTAAAACAAACTTACATACCCAAAATGCGTTTTCGTATTTCTAAAATCAATCGGATTGCCTTGCTCACGTCCGGCGGCGAGGGTAAAACCAAACAGCCCCACTTTGGTTTCAAACGTGATGCCTGCGCCAAAGCCAATGGGTGTATCGTATCGCTGAGTCGTGCGCGTCACGTCCTCCACGTAGCCGACATCGCCGAAAGCGTAAAGATAGGAATTGCGCCCCAGTAAAAAACGGTATTCGAGCGTGCCGACGGCATAACGCGAGGCAAAAATAGACTCTTCATTAAAACCCCTCAGTATTCGATTGCCACCAATGCGGTATTGCTCGTTTTGAGAAATAGGCGAAGTTGTGAAAATAAAACCGCCTTGAACACCTATTTTCAAAACACTTCTTTTAAAAACAGGCAGATAATACGCTGATTGTGAACTAATTGTATATTGAAAATTTTTTAATGAAAGGGAATCGTATAATTTTGAAAAATTGAAAGTAGAATCGCTCGAGTCTTTCAAATTCAAAATATCGCTGTTCTTGCGCACTTGCCGCACCCCTGCGCTACCCCTCAGTACAAGCGACCAACCTTTGTGCGGATTGAATCGATAATCAAGTTTTTGTTTGGATAATTCTAAGCCGAAAGTATTAGTCGAAATATCTAAAGTAGCAGGCAATTGTTTAGTTTGAATAATTTGTAAAGCATTGATAATCAAGTTGTTAGATTTATAATTATTCCAAAACAGTTTTAAATAATCATTGCCGCCGAGCATATATTGAGTGCCTAAATTAAGATGCGTTTCGATATAACCGGAGTCGCGTTTATACAAATCAAACGAACCATCAAAACCAAAAGGGAGATTCAAAATATACGGGTAAGTCACTTTCAGATTTAGACGCGGACTTTGTGGACGAAGGTTTTCAAAATTAGCCAATATGCGCTCGCCTAAGCCCAAAAGGTTCTGAAAATCGGCATTGCCATTGAACGTAATCGTGAATTTTTGAGTGCCGTTGACAGCAGTATTCGGCTGAACACCAACGAGAAAATCCCAGCGAGACGCTTTTTTATTTTCTAAAAATAGGTTGATAGTAGCTGTATTATTTTCTTTAAATGTAATTGTCGGCTTTTTCCGTTCACTCAAAAAAGGCAAATCTGCTAATCGTCGACTGATTTGTAAAATCTTTGAACGACTGAAAAATGCTCCTTTTTTCAACTCCAAATAATTTTGCAAATAGGTAGGTGAAATTTTCACAGACCCCTCAGTATGGATGGTATCAAACTTGAAAACAGCTCCCGTTTTCATCATCAAAACCGCTGAAATTTGGCTGTTCTGAATCACCAAACTATCCAACCAAACTTGCGCAAACGGGTAGCCATTGTCCTCCGCATACGACAAGAGTTTTTCTTCAATATCAACAATTTCTGAATATATAAATGCTTTATTTTCAAAGAGTTTCTCTCGATAACCGACTTGTGCGAGGAAGGCTTCGCTCACATTGCCATTGCGCAATTGTGCCCATTCATAGCGGTTGCCCAAGTGGAATTTGAACGTTAAAATGCTTTCTTTTTTTGAAATAAAATCGAATGAAGATTCAAGATAAGCCTGTTTGTGAAAGCTCCCAATCACTTCCTTCAGTTGGGAGACAATGGCAATAGAGTCTGTTGATTTTGTAGGAAAATCAGGTTGATTTTTAATGAAAAAAAGAGAATCTTTTTCATTTTCAAACACCACTCGCATTGAAAGTTGAGCATAACTTTCGAGGTAAAAAAAGAGTGTAAAAAACAAAAAGATTTTTTTCATATTTGCTTTGAGGCGGTGATAAATGATGAATTTGCAAAGTACAAACCTATTGGTTTTTTCGGAAAGGATTGCTCCAAAAAAACCAATATAGTTTAATAACGATTATTTTCAACTTATCCGTTTGTAAATTTTCTGGTAACTTGAGACGGAGCGGGTCATGAAGGCTTCATGTGGGAGAGTGAAAAGCATACTTGGGCGCGGTAGGAATAGTTTCGTTCAAAGCGATTTACCATTCAAATGGTTTGCTTTGAAAACCCAAGCGAACGGTGTTCTTTAAAGCGTTCTAACTCTTCCGACAAAAATGTCTATTCCATTTTATTTTTTCATGATGGGTAATTTTTTTACTCTAACACCTTGAGAATCAATAGTGACGAGTGCGCCTTCTATAATCTTATTAATCAAATCAGGAATGTAAAGATTGATAAATTCTTCAAATTCAGAAACATTTATTTCGCCCAAGCGGAAAGTAATAATTGAAGGGAAAGGTTTTTGAGACAATGCAACAATACGCGTAAAATCCAAATCAAAAGTGATAATTGAATACCCATTTTCAATAGCGTAAGCAACTATATCAGTATCTTCTGTAGTTGTTAAACCCACTTCTGCTACATGCACAGCCACATATCCTAATGACCTCAAGGTTTTAGCATAGGACACAGCCATATTTTCATCGACTAAAAATTGCATAAATTAAGCCATTTGAAGGGGGAGGTATTGTTCCTGCATGCGTTGTGATGCAAAAGATAAGGCTTGATAAATATCGGCACTTTTTAGACGAGGAAATTCTATAAGCATAGTATCAATGCTCATACCGCCAGCTAAATGTGCCAAAATAGAAGACACTGTAATCCGAGTACCCAATATATGAGGTTTACCAGTACATACTTTCGGATTAATAGCTATTTGTGGAAAATCAGGAAATATATATTCCATGTGTTTTTTTTTACAATATTACTATTTTTTTCTTGAAATTCAAACTCAAATTTATACAAATTGTTTTGTTTTTAAAAGATTCTATTTTAGATGAAATCAATTGGCTCAAAAAAAACTATGATTTATTATGACAAATGACAATCCAACGGCTTAGTACCCAACCACCAGCCTAAATCCAAAATAATCATTACTGCTCGTAGGCGCGATAGAATTGCGCATGGCAGAACGGCAAATGTTATACAAGCTATACGACGAGCCGCCACGCAAAATACGATTGCCTCTGTCCGCGCCTTGAGGATTTCGAGTGGGGCTACTTTTATAATAATCTTTATCATAAGCATCACTGCACCATTCCCACACATTGCCTGACATGTCGTAAATGCCCAATTCATTGGCGGTTTTAGTGCCGACTGTATGCGTTTTACTGCTTGAATTGGCAGCATACCATGCTACATCGCCAATCTTGTTGGAGCCACTGTAAGTATATTGCCTTGATTTATTCCCGCCTCTTGCTGCATATTCCCATTCTGCTTCTGTTGGTAAACGATATTTTAAACCTATTTTTTTACTGAGCCACTCGCAATAAGCGACTGCACCATACCAAGTCACGCCTACAACTGGATATTTTTCATAGCCTTTTTGCACTTCATAATTAGCTGTTGTTATATCGCCTTGACTATGAAAAACGATACCCCATTTATTTTCATAAATAAATTTTTCTCCTTTATTTGGGTCATTAATTTTATAATCATTGCCATAATCATTTAAAAAAATGACAAATTCTTCATTGGTTACTTCGTTTCTGCCAATGGAGTAGGGACTCAAAGTGACTTGATGCGATGGTTTTTCATTTTCACTGCAAGGTGCATCTCGTTTTTCATTGCAACCCATTTCAAAAGTGCCACCTTCTAAATATATCATTTGCCCTTCAATTGGCTTATTTTTAGAATTTGGCAAGGCAGTTTGAGCAGCTATATTTTTACCTGTATCACTTGGAACACTCGGCATCTGCCGTGTATCGATAGGTATATTTTTGCCTGTATCATTTGAAACCCTTGGATTAGGTTGGGGATTGATAGGCGTTCGCTGAATAGGCGATTCTGCTATCCGCTTACCCCTTTTATCAATAAAAAATATCTCTTTACCTACCTGCAGCTGCGCCCGACCATTCTTAAAATTCTGAGAAACATTGTCATACTGAGGGGGTATCACCATATTGTTGAAGTGGTCAATAAATCCCCATTTATTGCTGACTTTTACAGCCGCGAGGCTTTCAGCGAAAGAATTAGCATTCTGATACTGAGGGGGTATCAAAATCTTTTGGGTTTTACTATTTCTGAAACCGTATTGCTTGCGAGTTTGATAAGGTTCAAAATCACGGTCTTGTAATTGTTGCGGAGGCGGCAGTACATTTAATGGCTGCTGTACTACATAAAGAGTGCTGCACCTTTTAACGATTAATGCTACCTCTTCGGGCATTAAAACACTGTCTCGCCATGCCCATTCATTGAGTTTTTTGAAAAAATTACAGGCACTAT
>JAYTON010000147.1:0-3204 GCA_043747725.1 Saprospiraceae bacterium | reverse complement strand
TTGAAATGGGTTTGACAATCAATGAGTTATCAAAAAGATGCGATGTTTTGATATTTGATAAATATGCTGCGCCATTTCTGTTGGTGGAATGTAAGTCCATCCATGTGCCAGTTGACCAAGCCGTTTTTAATCAAATAGCCCGCTACAATTTGAAATTCAAAGTACCGTTTTTAATAACAACCAATGGTTTGACAACTTTTTGCTGTAAAATGAATTATGATACTGAGGGGTATGAGTTTTTAAATGAAATACCCACTTTTTTTCCATAAATTACTCTACCATCTATTGTCTGATTTCTATTTGTCTAATATCTATCAATACATAACCAAATAAAATTCAATATTACCTTATGTCTAATAAAGATAAAATACTCGTCATTGGAGCCAACGGTCAAATAGGCTCAGTGTTGACAAGGGCTTTGAGAAACGCTTACGGGCAGGAAAATGTGATTGCTACGGACATTCATTTGCCGATAGATGGCAATAATTATCTGCCTTTTGAAATTTTGGATGCTACGGACGCTACTAAAATGTCGTTCCTTATTGAGCGTTATCGCATCACTCAAATTTATCATTTAGCCGCTATTCTCTCGGCAAAAGGTGAAATAAATCCCTTGAAAACATGGGATGTGAACATGGATTGCTTATTCAATGTCTTGGAAGCAGCCCGTGTACACAAGCTCAAAAAAGTGTTTTTCCCTTCTACAATTGCCGTTTTTGGTTCGAATACGCCCCGTATCAACACGCCACAAGACACCATTCGGTCGCCTGAAACGGTGTATGGCATGAGCAAAGCAGCGGGTGAAAACTGGTGCAGTTATTATTTCAAACGGTACGATGTGGATGTGCGGTCGTTGCGCTATCCGGGCATTATTGGCTATCAAAGCAATCCGGGCGGTGGCACGACAGATTATGCGGTTGATATTTTTCATAAAGCAGTAAAAAACGAGCTTTTTGAATGCTTTTTATCTGAAAACACTCGCCTACCCATGATGTATATGGACGATGCTATACACGCTACTTTGCAATTAATGGAAGCGTCTGCTGATAAAATTTCGATTCGGAACAGTTATAATCTTCAAGGCATGAGTTTTTCACCGCATGAAATTGCAGCAGAAATTCAAAAACATATCCCTCAGTTTAAAATTATTTACAAACCCGATTTTCGTCAAGACATTGCTACTACTTGGCCCGAAAGTGTCAACGATTCGCAAGCACACCACGATTGGAAATGGAAAGCCAAATTCGATTTGCCTAAAATGACAGCGGATATGATTCTACATTTGAAGAAAAAATATGCACCTGAAAAGGCTTAGTAGCGCGAAACTCCAGTTCCGCCTCATTATGTGAAAGCGTAACTGGAGTTTCGCTCTACTTATTAGTGGATAATCCAACAGTATTACATCATAAAACAAACAAACTCATGTACGGCAATATAAAACAACCACTTCAAAAAGAAATAGAAGACATTAAAGAAGCAGGTTTATACAAGCAAGAGCGCATCATCACTTCCCCTCAAGCCGCTGAAATACAAGCCAATGGGAAGGAGGTTTTGAACTTTTGTGCGAATAATTACCTCGGATTGTCGAGCCATAAAGACGTTATCAAAGCTGCTAAAAAGACAATTGATACGCATGGATTTGGACTATCAAGCGTGCGCTTTATTTGCGGCACTCAAGATATTCACAAACAATTGGAAAAGGAAATAGCAGAGTTCGTCGGCATGGAAGATGCTATTTTATACGCGGCTGCATTTGATGCCAATGGTGGAATTTTTGAACCATTACTCGGTGAAGAAGATGCTATTATCAGCGATGAACTCAATCACGCCAGCATCATTGACGGCATAAGGCTCTGTAAAGCAAAGCGTTATAGATATAAAAATAACGATATGCGGGATTTAGAAGCCCAATTAATAGCCGCTACTGAGGGGTCTGCCCGGCGCATACTCATCGTTAGTGATGGTGTTTTTTCAATGGATGGCGTCATTGCTCAGACGGGTAAAATATGCGATTTGGCAGATAAATATGGTGCAATGGTGATGATTGATGAATGTCATTCATCGGGTTTCATGGGTAAAACAGGTCGAGGAACACATGAATTGCACAACTGTATGAGTCGTGTTGACATTGTAACAGGAACATTCGGCAAAGCACTCGGCGGTGCATCAGGTGGCTTCACTGCTGCGAGAAAAGAAATAGTGGATATTTTAAGACAAAGGTCACGCCCATATTTATTTTCAAACACTTTAGCTCCAAGTATAGTGGGTGCCAGCCTAAAAGTGCTGGACATACTGAGGGGGTCAACTAAGCTACGGGATAAGCTCGAAAGCAATACTAAATACTTCCGAAGAGAAATGAAAAATGCCGGTTTTGACATCATAAAAGGAACGCATCCGATAGTACCCGTCATGCTTTATGATGCGAAATTAGCGCAGGAAATGGCGAAACGGTTGCTTGATGAAGGCATTTATGTCATCGGCTTCTTTTTTCCAGTAGTGCCAAAAGGTAAAGCTCGGATAAGGGTGCAAGTATCAGCAGGTCATTCAAAAGAGCATTTGAAAAGGGCTGTGGAGGCGTTTACCAAGGTGGGGAAAGAGTTAAAAATATTGAATTAAGATATTAAAGATGTAAAAAGATGCTAAGGAAATATACCGTGTACATTCATTATTGAGCAAATATCATAAGTTGAAATATTAAAGAAAAATGTAAAAAAAGATGCTAAGAAAATGCACTCATGCATTCCTTAGCATCCTTGTTATATCCTTAGAATCCTGATTCAAACTTGCTCAACCCAAAGGCGCAATCTGAGGCGCCCGACCATCGCCTAAAATAGCGGCATTCGCATCTATCACAGAAGGCTCACCGAAAGGGCGTTTGCCAATCAATTTTTCAAGGTCAGATTTTAAAAGCACTTCTTTTTCAAGTAAATGCTGCGCAATGGTTTCTAATGCATGACGGTGTTCTGCTAAAAGTACTTTAGCTCTTGCATAGGCTGAATCAGCGAGTTTGCGGACTTCATTATCCATCAGTGTTGCCGTATCATCAGAATATGGGCGATTGAAACTATCGTTCATCATACCATAATACGAGACGTTGCCGACTTTTTCATTCATACCATATACTGCGACCATCGCATAAGCCATGCGCGTCACTTGATCAAGATCGCTTTGTGCACCTGTCGAAATTTTATCAAAAATAATGCT
>JAYTON010000146.1:0-10726 GCA_043747725.1 Saprospiraceae bacterium | reverse complement strand
GACGAGCTTTATACAGCGTTTCTCACAAAGATACTGTTTTTAAAAGCGATTATGCCGTGTTACCAACTATTTTTTAGTATAAAATACTGAGGGGTAGCACATTCCAACGAATGGCTACCCCTCAGTTTGCTTCGTACCCCGCAATGACAATTCGTATCCCCGCATGACACTAAGCTATATTTAATCCTTTAATTCTCCTCAAACTCAGCTGCTAAGATGCGCAGGATTTCGGCAGCCGTTTCTTCTTCCAATTCCGTGCGGCGGACGATTTCGTCTTTGCTTAGAGCCAGTACATCTCGAGCCGAATCGCAACCAATGCGTTTGAACTCTTCGATAATCCATGGCTCGATTTCGTCGCGGAATTCGACCAAGTCCACGTCGTCAATTTCTACTTCATCTTCTTCACGGAAGACATCAATTTCGTAGCCCGTCAAGCGACTCGCTAATTTAATATTCGTACCGCCTTTACCGATGGCTAAAGATACTTGATCGGGTTTGAGGGTGACGGAAGCGCGTTTGGTTTCATGATCCACTTCTACACCACTCACTTTGGCAGGCGTCAGAGCCCGCTGAATATAGAGTTGCAAATTGGTGGTGTAGTTGATAATATCTATATTTTCATTGCGCAGCTCGCGGACAATGCCGTGAATCCGCGCGCCTTTCATACCGACACACGCGCCTACAGGATCAATCCGGTCGTCATAACTTTCGACGGCGATTTTAGCCCGTTCGCCTGGTATGCGCACGATATTTTTGATGGAAATGACGCCATCTTCAATTTCAGGCACTTCTTGTTCGAGCAATTTTGATAAAAACTCATCATCCGTTCGGCTCATGACGATAACAGGCGTCGCATTTTTCATCTCTACGCGTTTGATAATGCCACGAACAGCATCGCCTTTGCGGTAGAAATCGCCGCGAATCATTTCTGTTCTCGGCAACATGACTTCATTATTGGTCAAATCATCCAGCACGAGTATTTCTTTTTTCAATACTTGACTGACTTCACCAATCACCAATTCACCTACGCGGTCAGAGTATTTTTTATAAATGTCATCTTTCTCCAAATCCATGATGCGCGAAATAAGCGTTTGCCGAGCCGCTTGAATCGCGCGGCGACCAAATTCCTCTAAGCCCAATTGCTCATAACATTCATCTTCAATATCGTAATCCTCATCAATGAGTTTGGCTTCTGATACGGAGATTTGTGCACGCTCGTCTGTGACCTCGCCGTCAGGGACAACGCTGCGGACGCGCCACAATTCCAAATCGCCCCGAGTAGCATTGACGATGACATCGAAGTTCTCGTCAGTACCATATTTTTTCTTAATCAATGTTCGGAATACGTCTTCGAGGACACGCAGCAGCGCGGCGCGGTCAATATTTTTCCCTGCCTTAAAGTCCGAAAACGAATCAACTAAATTCATCATGATTGATATTCAATTTAATACCTGCCGATGGGCAAGTTGGTTGGTAATTTATGTTTTTATTAAAAAGCTAATTTTACAAACGCCTTATTTATCTTTTCAAACGGAATTACTTTCTGAATGGTTTCTTTGATTTTCTTTTTCCCTTCTTTTCTAATTTCTTCATATTCAAGCGTAATCTGTTGATTGTCAATGCTTAATAGTTTACCTTCAATTTTAACACCTTCTAATTGGGCTACACTACCTCCCTCAGTTGCTTCGTCCTTCGCAATGATACTTGGCTCTGCATTGAGCTTTTCAGGATGACAAGTGATTAGCAAAGTGCGCCCGATATGCTTAGGATATTGACGTTGATACATCAAAGAACGAGACACGCCCGGTGAGGATACTTCAATGGTATAATCATCGCCCATCGGCAACTCGGTATCCAAATAATTTTCTATGTATCGACTGATGCGCTGACATTTTTCAAGGGTCAAACCATCGTCCGCGTCCAAGATGATTTCAATGGTTTTCTTTGAAGTCATATTGATTTCAATTAAAAAACAATCTTTGAATTCATCTTCCTTGAATTTTTCAAGCAATAATTCTTCTATTTTATTTTCTATCATTTCTAAGTAACGCGGAACTCCAGTTCCGCTTTTCAGTTTGTAATGTGTAACTTCAGTTCCGCCGTAGATTAAATGCGGAACTGGAGTTCTGCGCTACGATATGTTATGTTATACAATGCAAAAGAGGAAGTGTGTCAACACCTCCTCTTTCCCGAGAGCCATAAATTCTGCTGCAAATATAATGATAAATAATTAAATACCAATATTTATCACATAATTTTTAAACACTCCCTCAGTATTTTATAGTGAAAAGATAATATTAAAAAGTGAAATCATCCAATCACTATTTCTTATTAAACTGATTCATCGTGAATTGTGTGCCGATAGTGCCAAAGGCTTTCACGGTTTCAGCAGCATATTTTAATAAATCAGGCAATTGCATTTTTTCTTCTTTCGACCATTTGCCTAAAACATAATCAACCTGTTGTCCTTTGCCAAATTCACTGCCGATGCCAATGCGTAGCCGCGCATAATCATTACCGCCCAACGATTGATCAATACTTTTCAAACCGTTATGACCACCATCGTTACCACCTGGGCGTAGGCGTTGTTTGCCAAAAGGCAGGGCTAAATCATCTAATATTACAAGCAAGTTTTCTTTAGGAATATTGTGTTTAGTGAGCCAATGACGAATGGCTTTTCCACTTAGATTCATGTATGTGGTAGGCTTAATAAGGATAAAAGTGCGTCCTTTATGTTTGAATTCAGCCATAAAAGCCTGATTGCCCAATTTGAAAGTCACCCCAAATTCATCCGCTAAAAGGTCAGCCACTGCAAAACCGACGTTGTGGCGCGTACCGTCATATTCATTGCCAATATTGCCTAAACCGGCGATTAAGTATTTCATAATTATATAAGCATATTATTTATTGTTGAATCAGGATTATTGGGATTATTAATGATTTAATAGGATTCCTGAGTGCAAAAAAAATCCTATTAAATCATTAATAATCTCAATAATCCTGATTCTAATAAACTTCAAGCGCAAAATTAATTAAAAAACCCATTTTAAACGATGGCTCTTTTAAATTGTCTAAAAATAGGCTTAGGTACTGAGGGGTATCGAATTAACTTTTCATTAGGCTAAGGCATCTTTTTTAATTCATAAAAAAATCAAACACATGAAAAAGTTCATTCTTTTAGCGAGTTTAATGGTCATGGCATTATTTTTCAATAATTGCGGACCATCTTATGTCAGTGCAGAGCCGACGTATATCGAAGAGGTTCGCCCACCTCGCCCAACCAATACGCATATTTGGATTGATGGCAATTGGGTTTGGAATCGTAATACGCATATGTATTTACGGAGAAACGGCTATTGGGTCGTGCCAAATCGAGGTCGAGCTTTTGTACCAGGTCATTGGGCTGTGAATCGGCGCGGGCATTATTGGGTGGCAGGTCATTGGCGGTAGTTTTTTGATTAAATTGCTTCAAAAGCTGCCATCAATTAATGAAATGTTAAGCATTTGGTATCAAAATGATGACTTTAACGCATTTTAACGTCCTTAAAAAATACTTTAAAATACTCTTAACCATAAGTAGTTTGCTAAATCTCTAATTTCGTTTTAATATTTTAATTAAAATTAATTCATATTAAAAATTGAAATTCATGAGAAAAGTAAACTTGATTTTAGGCTTAGTAATGGTGGTGTTTTTTTTAGAAATTAACGACATGGCGGCACAACGCATAAGGGTCGTTTTTGAAACAGGACATCGGAATTATGAACGGCGAGATGTGCGTCCGCCTTGTCCTGGTCCCGATTACGATTGGGTGGCAGGCAGATGGGTTTGGGATGATTATTACCACCGCGATGTTTGGGTAGAAGGGTATTGGCTTAGACGTGAAAGGGAGTATTATTGTGAAAGCGATTGCTGCGGTCATCATGAGCATCATTACAAAAAACAAAAACATGGGCAGGGTCGTGGTTATGGACGTTATAAAGATAGGCGCGATGATTGATGGTTATTAGTTATTAGTTATTTGTATGTGCTTAAATTTGCATAAGACTATTAAAATAACCAATAACCAATGATATACTTACCTTTCTGATTTATTCGTTTAAAGAAAAAACTGACGTTGAATATGAAATATTGCTTAACCCTTGCCTTGATCACTGCTTGGACAATTACATCGGGTGGCTGCGGAAAAGAAACCACTATACAGGATGCACCCGAGCCATTCACTGCTGAAAAACGCCTATTAGCTGACCAAATTATCAGCTGTTTTGAAAATAGTACACCTGTTATAATGTACGATTATGTTGAAAATCTCAACGATGGGCGCGGCTATACAGCAGGACGAGCAGGCTTCACAACGGCTACCTGCGATTTGTTAGAGGTGGTCAATCGTTATACTCAACAAGTGCCGAGCAATCCTTTGGCAACGTTTATACCCCGTTTGAAAACAGTTTGCACCAATGAAGACCCCTCAGTATCGGGCTTGGAAAATCTGCCAAAAGCTTGGAAAACGGCAGCAAATGATGCCATTTTTAAGAAAATTCAAGACGATGTAGTGAATGATTATTACTTCAATCCGGCTTTAAAATACTTTCAAAATTTAGGTTTAAAATATCCTTTGAGCCTTCTAAATCTCTATGATGCCTGTATCCAGCATGGCGATGGCACTGACCCCGATGGCTTGGCGGCGATGATAAAACGCACCAATCAAGCCGATGGAGGCTCACCTACTGAAGGGGTTGATGAATCCAAATGGTTGGATAAATTTATGGAAATCCGTAAAAATACCTTGCTCAATGCGGCTGACCCTACAACGCGTGATGCTTGGCGCGAATCAGTAGATAGGGTAGATGCTCTGCGCCGTATTTTTGATAGTAAAAACCTCAATTTGAAAGCTCCGATGAAATTACTAGTTTGGGGCGAGACTTTTAATTTGCCTCAATAGAAGATATTAGACTGTTAGATATTAGACTGTTAGATATTAGAATTTAGATTATCATAAAATATTGACTATCACCGTTTTATGATAATCTAAAAATTTTGCCCATAAAAATCCACGATGCGCTCATCTACCCGAATATCCTGCGGACGAATTGGTTGCTTCAAAACAATACCTTCCAAAGTTCGGCAGCGGCTGAGTGCTACATACGTTTGACCGTGCTCGAATGCACCGCCTGTGAGGTCAATAATCACTTTATCGAATGTTTTTCCTTGACTTTTATGTATCGTCATTGCCCACGCGAGGCGCAAAGGGTATTGTTTAAAAGACCCGACGGTTTCGGTTTCTATTTTTGAAGGGTCGTTGCCGAGGGAATAGCGCAGAATTTCCCATTCTTGTTTTTCGACAGTTATATTTTTAAAAGAGCCGTCTTTCTCTTCTATTTGTACTATTATTTTATCAAAGTCGAGTTGAATGATTTTACCGATAGTGCCATTCACATATTCTCGTTTTATGTCATTTTTGATGAACATGACTTGCGCACCGAGCTTCAATTTTAAGACTCCCTCAGTAGGGTACTGCTTGGGGTCGAATGCGCCCGATACTTCAGCGATAAACGAAAACTCTTGCTGATTTAGGTTGCTCAGTTCCCGATTATTGATTTCATCCACCACTATATTGCGCGGTGAAAGTGTGATAAAATAATCTTTTTCATTAAAATTTGGTTGAAAACGCCTATTTAAATCATCTAAATCGTCATAATCTACTTGATTTGTCCGAACGGCATCCAGCAAGCGGATAAAATGGCGATTCTCTTGACGATATATTTTGCCCAATTCTAAACCCTCCAACTCGAAGCCTTTTTCATCCAAATTGTTTTTATTAATGAGTTGTTCCGTAAAGACTTTGGCTGAAAAGAAAAATTGTGATTCGTAATGCGTTTGAAAAAAATGCTGTTCTTGCGGCGTAGAAACAACTGGTGGCAATTGAAATAAATCGCCAAAAAACACGACTTGAACACCACCAAACGGCATCATATTATCCCGATTAATCCTCAAAAAACGGTCGATGTTGTCAATCATATCGGCTCTAACCATTGAAATTTCATCAATAATCAGCACTTCCATTTTTTTATAGAGGCGTGTATCTCTGCGCCGATTGATTTCTTCAGGAGCGATAAATTTAGCAGGGAAACCGAAAAAAGAATGTATCGTCTGACCGCCTGCATTTAAAGCTGCAACGCCCGTAGGTGCCAAAACAACGCATTTTTTCCTTGAAGTGCTGCGAAAAAGGTGCAAAAGTGTGGACTTGCCCGTCCCTGCCCGACCTGTGATGAACAAGTTTTTATTCGTTTTTTCAAGCACATCTAAAGCGTATTGAAAGTCGGCATTGAGCTCGAGTGGTTGTTTTGTCACAGATTTATACGATTTTATACAGAATAATAAGCATTAAACAGAAATACACAGATCAATACAGATAATTTATACCCAATCACTAAATCACACAACCACCAAATCACCATAAATTGTGTGCGAAATTACACAAACACACGCTAAATTTTCATTTTGTTGAAAACTTACCCCTCAGTATTTTGTTAAGACAATGAATTAAAATGTATCTTTGTTTTAATTTAGTCTAAACAATTTAATTTAAATAATTATTCATTTCATGGTTATCGAAGATAAAAGCCTACTGATAGAAAAAGTTAACAAAGCCTTGAATGATATTCGCCCTTTCTTAGAAGTGGATGGCGGCAATATTGAGGTGGTAGACGTGACAGAGGATATGGTTGTAAAAGTAAAATGGCTCGGCATGTGCGAAAGCTGCTCAATGTCTTCCATGACGATGAAAGCAGGTATAGAGCAAGCGATAAAATCCAAGATGCCTGAAATCAACAGCGTAATAGCTGTCAATGGCTTTTCATAAACATTTGATTAACATCTTTTTATAAATAAATCAAAAATGTCAAGCGATAAAAATTGCTTGACATTTTTTATAATTATTAATTTTTCCCGAAGGGATTCGATTAGAGCAATTTTTAATTTTTAATTCTCAATTTTGAATTTGTATGACTCGTCAAGAACTTTTCCAACAGATTTTAAATAAAAAATCCTACCTGTGCGTGGGTTTGGATACCGATTTGAGTTTGATTCCTAAGCATCTATTGGATTCAGATGACCCTATTTTTGAATTCAATAAAGCCATTATTGATGCCACGCTCGACCTTTGCGTCGCCTACAAACCTAATCTGGCTTTTTATGAAGCCTTAGGACTGAGGGGTTGGTTGGCACTTGAAAAAACGTTGGATTATTTACAAATCATTGGTAATCAACATTTTATAATTGCTGATGCCAAACGCGGCGACTTAGGCAACTCTGCCAAAATGTACGCTAAAGCCTTTTTTGAGCACCTGAATGTGGATGCCGTGACGGTGCAGCCCTATCAAGGACATGACGCTGTAGAACCGTTTTTGAGTTATAAAGGGCATTGGGCGATTCTCTTAGCTTTGACGTCTAATCCTGGCGCAGCGGATTTTCAATTTCACCATGATTTGTATAAAAAAGTATTGACTACTGCCCAAACTTGGGGTACGCCCGACAATCTCATGTTCGTGGTAGGTGCTACGCGACCTGAGCATTTTAAAGAAATCAGAAGCCTTGTACCTGATAATTTTTTATTGGTGCCGGGTATTGGGGCGCAGGGTGGCGATTTAAAAGGCGTTTCGGAACATGGTTTGAATGATGTTTGCGGTTTGTTGGTCAATTCGAGTCGAGAGATAATTTATGCTTCAGAAGATTTTGATTTCGCTGAAAAAGCAAGGAGAGCAGCTTTGAAAGTGCAAATAGAGATGGCAGAAATATTAGAGAGACGATATCATTAAAATATATACCCCCTCAGTATTTTTAAACAAAAAGAAAGCGTTTGTTTATACACCAAGGGTAGGCACTTGCTTTTTGATGCTTTAATGCCTAACTTTATTTTAAATAATTGGTTTTGAATAAAATACATTTCAAAATTTACCGTCATAACTAAAATATTTTAACGCATCTATATCAATTGACGATCAAACACATGAAAAATTTATTTGCAACTTCTCTCCTAATCTTAATTTTAGGTATCAACACCGCATCTGCTCAAACGTCACCTTGTGGCGAATGGAAAACATCCAAAGAAAACGGTAACTACAAGGTCTATGTCCGCGAATGTGATGATTCGCCGATAAAAGAATTTAAAATTTTAGACAAATTTTATGGCAATTTTGATACTTTAATCAAGGTGATGAATGATGTCAACACCACTAAACGCATTAGCCGCAACTGCATAGAAGCCCGGACTTTGAAAGATTTAGGCAATAATGAAAGTATCCATTATTTTTATTTTAATTTGCCACTGACGCTCGCTGATAGAGATGTCATCACGAAATGTCGCATACTTCAAACCACAACGGCTTATAGGATTGAATCAGAAACTTTTACTGAAACGACTGTTAGCGTAGCCTATAAAAAAGATGTGATTCGCTTAAAAAGTGTCAAAACATTCTATTATTTTGAAAAATTGCCGGATGGTATGATTCGTATGGAATACATTGGCAGAGCAGATCCTAATGGTTGGATTCCCGCTTGGTTAGTGAATATGATGGCGCAAACCGAAGCTCAAAAAATGGTACAGAAGCTTAAAAGTCTTGTGCAGAAATGATTTTAATCGAGAGTTGGAAATTAAGCTTAATTGATTGATTATCAATTAACTATCAATTTTCAACTCTCAATTTTCAATTTAATAAAAACCCCTTCAAAGTGCCAAATTGGACTCTGAAAGGGTTTTTTACTGAGGGGGTATCGCCTATAACTAGGCGAACATACGGAACAACATATACAATCCGCCTGATAAAATAATAGTAGCCGGAAGGGTCAACACCCACGCTAAGGCGATATTGGCAATCGTACCGCGCTGCAAGTTTTTAGTCCCTTTAGATGCAACCATCGCACCCGCTACGCCTGACGACAATACATGCGTAGTAGAAACAGGCAAGCCGAATTGAGTGGACAAGGCAATCGTTGAAGCGGCAATAATTTCTGCCGTTGCGCCTTCCGCATAAGTCATATGGCGTTTACCGATTTTTTCACCGATAGTGACCACAATACGTTTCCAACCAATCATAGTACCTAAACCCAGAGCCACTGAAATCAAACCAATTGCCCAAAAAGGAGCATAATGCGTATAATTAGTCAGGGCTTTTACCTCCGCTTTTATCTCTTTCCGCATCTTCGGATCAGTGATGATATTCGGTTCATCCACGAGGGTTTTCATATTTTTAGCTAAGATATTTATCCGCTTGCGAATGCTAAGGCGCGACTTCATATCTCCTATATTGGCAATATCTTGCTTCAATAATTCAATCGTTTCGGATGTAATTTTCAATTCTTTAGGAGCAAATTGATTGTTTGGATCTGCTACGGGTAAGGCATTTTGAATATGCGTCAAAGTGGTTTGTACTTTTTGCACATCAAAATTTGGAGACAACGAATATTGCATCGGAGCAAATGTCATCAAGGCAATCATAAGGATACCAATACCTTTTTGACCGTCGTTTTGACCATGGAAAAAGCTCACTAAAGTGCAAGTCGTAATCAATATACCTCTAATCCACAGTGGCGGTTTTGCATCCGCTTCAGGTTCTTTGAATATACCTTTTTTATTATCGCCCGTAATGGCGGATCGCAATACAAACATCAAAACTATAGCCATAGAAAAGCCAAACAAGGGCGAAAACAAGAGTGCAGAGCCGATTTTAGTAGCTTCATCCCAGTTGACCCCTACTTTTGCTTGGTTTTCAGGCAATGTTGAAAAAACCAAACCGACTCCTAATAGCGAACCGATTAACGTATGCGAACTCGAACAAGGGATGCCCAAATACCATGTGCCAAGGTTCCAGATAATGGCAGCTAACAAAACGGCGAGTATCATCGCCGCCGAATGGCTGGGATCTTGACTCATAATGGCTTCTACAGGCAAAAGGTTGGCAATTTTCATGGCTACTTCCAAACCCAAAAATGAGCTGAAAATAACGCCAAAAAAATTCCACATACCTGACCAAATCACTGCGTGCATAGGCTCGAGTGATTTTGTGTAGATGACAGTTGCTACTGCATTGGCTGTGTCGTGAAAACCGTTCACAAATTCAAAAAAGAAAACCATAAGGAGGCAGGCTACAAATGCAATTGCCAAGCCTGAAGAGAGAGAACCAAATACTTCGAACATAATGTGTTGTTTAAAATTGATAAATTTTTGCTGTAAACATTTTAATTTTGCAATGCAAAGTTGAGGTCGTTTTTGATAAATTTACCTATTTCCAATGTTAAGTTAATATTAAGTTTTACCCCTCAGTAAAAAAGCTCATTTTAGCTTCCGATATTTGCGGCAATAAAACAAAATGTCATTATGCAAAAGAAATTAATTTTGGCGACAATCTATGTTGCCTCCCTATCTATTTTCACAATTGAGCCAATAAAAGCGCAATATTTGATGGATATGATTGATACCACTAAAGATATGGGTCAAGATATGCTATTAATGGTCAAAAAATTTAACCATGTCCGTATTAGCGGCTACATTCAGCCCCAATTTCAAATTGCTGAATCGAAAGGGGCTAAATCTTTCAATGGCGGTGACTTCGCTGCCACTGTTGACAATCGTTTTATGCTCCGCAGAGGGCGCCTTCGCTTCGATTATGCCAGTTTTAATGAAAACAAAACGCCTAAAGTGCAATTCGTTTTTCAATTCGACGGCACTGA
>JAYTON010000145.1:0-5215 GCA_043747725.1 Saprospiraceae bacterium | reverse complement strand
TGAAAGAGAAAACGAAGCAGCGTATCGGTGGAATTGGGATGCGCCTTTGTTTGTTTCGCAACACAGCAATACACGGGTCTATTTTGCAGCGAATAAAGTATTCCGCAGTGACAATCGAGGGGATTCATGGGAGGTCATTAGTCCTGATTTGTCGGCTCAAATTGATAGGAATAAATTGCCTGTCATGGGGCGTGTGCAAAGCATGGATGCCATTGCTAAAAATACGTCAACGGATATTTATGGCAATATCACGGCATTGGCTGAATCTAAATTGGATGAAAACCTATTATTCGCAGGAACTGACGATGGCTTAATTCAAATCACATCAGACGGTGGCAAGTCATGGACAAAAGTGGATAAATTCCCGAACGTGCCTGAGCGCACTTACGTCAATCAAATCATTGCTTCTCAACACGATAAGAATGTCGTGTATGCTTGTTTCAATCATCATCGTTACGGGGATTTCAAACCGTATGTGCATAAAAGTACTGACGGGGGTAAAACTTGGACAGCCATTCAGAACAATTTACCCGAACGAGGCACAGTCTATACCATTGCTGAAGACCATGTGAATAAAGATTTACTCTTCGTTGGAACTGAATTTGGCGTTTATTTCACCGTTGACGGTGGTAAAATATGGACGCAATTGAAAAGCGGTTTACCAACGATTGCGGTGCGTGATTTAGATATTCAAAAAAGAGAAAATGACTTGGTGATTGCTACTTTTGGACGCGGTTTTTATGTTTTAGATGATTATTCACCTTTACGCACCTTAAAGAGAGATGATTTAGTCAATAAACCAGCTATCATTTTCCCGACTAAAGATGCCCTCATGTTCATCGAATCCAATCCTTTGGGCTTGCGTGGCAAGGCGCATTTAGGTGAAAGCCATTTTATGACACCTAACCCGACGGTAGGGGCTGTTTTTACTTATTATTTGAAAGAAGATATTAAAACGGCGAAAGAAAAACGCCGAACAATGGAATCTGAGAAAATCAAAAAAAATGAATCTGTCTTTTACCCCTCAGTAGATTCGATGCGTTTGGAGGATAGACAACCCGATCCTTATTTATTATTCACGATTGCAGATGAAGGCGGCAATGTCGTCCGCCGACTCAAAGCCCCTGCCAAAAAGGGTGTTCAACGGCTTGTTTGGAATTTCCGTTATGCGCCCAATGCGCCGGCGGGTAGCATCGGTCCGCTCGACCCGGAGAATATGTTTTCAAATTTGGAAACGGGCTATTTGGCTATGCCGGGTAATTACACGGTGGCAATGAGCAAATTTGAAGATGGTGTTTACAGTGAGTTGGTACCCCCTCAGTATTTTAAGTGTATTCCGCTCAATAATGCCACTTTAGCGGCTACCGACAAGAAGGCTTACGACGATTTTTGTAAGAAAATATCGGAATTGCGCCGTGTAGCTGGCGGTATTAGTCAAATGAATGGTGATTTGAGAAATAAAATAATTCAAATCAAAGCAGTGGTTTTAGATGCACCCAAAGTGCCGTTGGAAACGCATAATCAAATATATGCCCTTGAGCAACGCCTTGAAAAACTCAATCGCTCCCTCAGTGGTGATGCCAGTTTAGCGCGTCGAGAGTTTGAAACGGCACCGAGTCTTTTTAATCGCCTATTCAATATTCAAGGCAATGTCTGGTCATCTACTGCTGCGCCTTCGCCCGCTCAAAAAGCAGATTATGATATTGTATCAAAGCAAATAGGTGGTGTCATTTCTGAACTGAAAGCCATTAATGCGGATATGCAAAAAATAGAATCCGCTTTGGAACAAGCAGGTGCGCCTTATACGCCCGGGCGGGTTTTGGAGTGGAAGAATTAAATGCAGAATCTTCTAATTGTTTTTAATCCTGATTCAATAATAATCGAACAATGGATACTATAAAAAATCAAATCAAAAAATATCAAAAGGTTTTAGCTACTTATGTCCAAGACCTTGCACATGATTACAATAATTCATTGGGTAATGATATGACCTATCAAGCCATTATTGATAAGGAGGGCAATCATTTTCAATTGATTAGAATTGGATGGCATCAAAATCGTTTTTTTGTATGCTGTTCTGATTCATTTTGATATTAATTCAGAAACGGGCAATATTTGGGTACAACAAAACAATACTGAAATTTTATTAGATGAAGATTTAGAGAAAAAAGGGATTCCTAAAAATCATTTTGTTTTGGGTTTTCGCCCTGCCAATATGCATGTTTATTCGGATTATGCGGTTGCTTGATTGAGGACATACCCCCTCAGAATTATGCAGGTGCATACTCCGTAAAAGATCGTATCTCAGGGGCATGAAACGCCAGCACAATATCTTTTTTAGGAACACCTTTCGCTTCAATGTCTTCAATAATATCATAATCAGAGATGTTTCTTTGTACCCATATTTTTCCATCTATGATATCGAAATGGAAAATGACAGAGAAGATTTGTTTTGACTGGTGCCAACCAGCATACAATACTTGATAATGATCGTTTTCTGTATCCATTATAAGTCTTATTTGTGTGTCATCTGGCTTATGCTTTTGATTTATTTCACCAGCAGCATACTCGTTAAGGACATCCCGAAGTATTTTTCGATATTTGATTAGTTTCTTATCCATTCTGTGATTTCATTTTTATTGACATCAAATATAATAAGTTTTGCTTCTTCTTCATGCAATCGCTTTTGAATAAATCTACCTTTAAATAATTGATGTTCGTATGCATGAGTTGGTAGTGCTAAAAAGACAACTCTTTCAGGTTCAAAATCTTCTAAAGCGCTCTTGTAGTCTAAATATTGTCCCATTGCTTCATGAAAGTTTTTCATGAAAGTTTTTCATAAAAGATTTACCTAAAAAACTCCTAACTTCCACAGCAATTTTTTCTTCACCGCGTTCAGCTCCTATTATCATTTCAGCAGCTAAATCAATTTCTAAATAACTGCCATCTATCGGCACACGCAGTGGGTCATCTGTAATATTCCAACCTGCTTTTACAAGTGCTTGACGAACATTGTTGTGAAATAAATCTCTTGCCATAATTGGTTTTTATACAAAAATAAAGCAAAATATCTATTAAACAAATGAATCCTGCTTTATATAATTGTTTGTAATTAATTAATTCAGAACTGAAAGCCATTCATGCGGATATGCAAAAAATAGAATCTGCTTTGGAACAAGCGGGTGCGCCTTATACGCCCGGGCGAGTTTTGGAGTGGAAGAATTAAAATGCAGGTTTGTCATTCAGTTTTTGTCATTCAGCAGGAATCTCTTTTGTGTACATGTAAAGATAAAAAGAGATTCCTGCTGAATGACAAAAAACGCCTGTATTCGGCTATTGGCTGGATACTGGCATTTTTGTTGAGGATTGGGTTTATTTTTGGTTTATTTTTTAATAGAGGACGGTGTTCGACGACGTTCTTTCTTTTTTTTCTTTTTTTTTCGTCAAAATCTAATTGTGCTTTTTTGTCAAAGTCTCGTTTGACTACTCCCTAAGTATTTTTTCTGTTTTTTAAGTATTTTAGCACATATTCACTTGAAAATCGGCTATATAAAAAAGCCTTTTCACCCCGAAGACCAAAAAGGCATTAAATATAAACAAAATGTTTACGCAAATTTTTTAAATATATCTTGTCAAATAATTTAATTCAAAATACAGTTGAAGGGTTAAAAAACCTTTTCAGTTATCTAACTGAAAAGGCTATAAAAAAAACAAAATGTTTATGCAAATAAATTACATACAAAGTATTAGAAAGTATAACGTACACCCAATTGCATTTGCCAACGAGAAGCTAATTGGTCAATTGAATAAGGGGTTGTCGGTTTTGAAAATGTATAAATCGGGTCGCCTTGTGCATTTACCGTTTTCTTTGTAACGGGGTCAGTTGCGCGGGTCAAACCGACGCTTGCCGTTGAGTTGAATGTATTAGGCACAAAGTACATTTTACCCCAATTTGGATTAATCAAGTTGCTAAAATTGATAATATCCCAAGAAATCTGTAAGGTATTAGTCTTGCCTTTTACAGTGAGGTGAATATCATGCATCAAACGCAAATCTGCCGTTGCGTTCCACGGCGTTCTGCCTGTGTTGCGCTCTGTGAAATTGCCTCTACGGGTTTTCAAATAGTCATCGCTGTTCACAAATTGGTCAAAATCTTGTGCTTGTTGCGCTGCTGTAACGATATTACCAGAAGCATCTTTTGTATCAATCAGATATTTAGTCATTTCAGAAGCATCCCGTGCAATATATGCTAAACCTGCAGCTTGTGGTGTACCTGCGATATTTGAATTGATAAAACCCCATGTATAAGGATTGCCTGATGCTGCATTGACCAATAATGTTGCATAGGTAGTGTGTTTTTCACTCCACATGTGTTTATAGGTAAATGTAGAAATAATACGGTGACGAATATCAAAATTAGACCTTGCCAATTTCGGGTCGTTTGGCGTAAGCGATTGATTTAACTGCCAATTGGATTCCATTGAGTTGCGGATACCATTTGTCAAATCGTAAGAGTGACCATAAGTATAGGCAGCGAATACACTCAAACCAAAATTATAAGTTTTCTGAACCTGTGCCGTCAAGCTATAGCGATACCCCTCAGTCGTATTGCTCAATTGATAGGCATTTGAAAGGGTTTTATTCAAATTACCGCCTATATAAATAGGTTGTTGTTTTTGAGTATCGTAAGAATAGTATTTCACTGAATCTTTTAAATTCACTTGTTGGAATTTCAAATCCTGCATAGTTTTAGTGAAAAGCCCTTCAAAAGTGAATTTATAACCTGCAATGTTGTAATCTACTGCTAAATTGCTACGCCATACTTGCGGCATTTTAAAATTATTGTCAATCACGTCAACTTGCGTTTGGTTCGATTGACCATTTTTGAAAGCAAAGTCTTTTGCTCCACGTAAAGGGTCGCCATTGACTGTTTTAGTGTAATCTGGTCTTACATCAAAACTACCAAATCCGATACCATCATTGTAGAACGCATAACCCAACCAAGCAAAAGGTATCTTACCTGTAAACACACCTGAACCGCCTCTTAAAACAAGAGATTTATCACCTTTTACATCATAATTGAAGCCCCAACGAGGCGATACGGTGATATTTCCTAAGAACTTATTGGTAATTTTAGGCAAAGTTGTATAGCTGTAAGTCGTGCCATAATATGGGTCTGTAACGGCATTTTGCGCTTGTGTGCTTATAGGTGGAG
>JAYTON010000144.1:0-4006 GCA_043747725.1 Saprospiraceae bacterium | reverse complement strand
ATCATGCTTTAAAAAGCGGCAATCCTGTGTTGCCGATTTTCATTTTTGATAAAAAAATATTAGATTATTTAGAAGATTCCGACGATGCCCGCGTCACTTTTTTACACGATACTTTGACTGAACTCAAATCGGAATTAGAAGCATTGGGCTCTACCCTACTCGTTTTTTATGGCAATCCGATTGACATTTGGAAAAAAATGACGACTGAGAACACAGTAGAAAAAGTGTTTACCAATCACGATTATGAACCGTATCCGTTGCAACGTGATAAAGAAATTAAGGAATTTTTAAATGCTCAAAATATTGATTTTCAAATATTTAAAGACCATGTTATTTTTGAATACGATGAGGTAACGAAAGATGATGGCAAACCTTACACTGTTTTCACTCCATACAGCCGTAAATGGAAAGCGAAATTAGATAGCCAATTAAGTGATTATCAAAACAGTAAAATTTCTTTTTATTTAAAGCCTTACCCTACTAAAAAGTATTTTCAAAATTTTTATAAACAAATAGCCCCCCTCAGTATTCCGACCCTCGAAAGCATGAATTTCAAGCGTTCTAGTATCGCTATGCCTTCTAAAACTGTTGCCCGAAGCGTGGTAATAAACTATGACAAAACACGCAACTTTCCCGCCCTCTCACAAGGCACAACGAAGCTCGGCATTCATTACCGATTTGGTACGATTTCAATTCGCGCCAAAGCGTTGGCAGCTATGAGTTTGAATGAAACTTACCTCAACGAATTAATATGGCGAGATTTCTATTCTCAAATTTTACAGCATTTTCCACATATCGCCGAAGGCAAAGCTTTTCGTCCTGAATATGATCGCATCGCTTGGCGCAGCGACGAAGTCGCCTTTCAAAAATGGTGCGATGGGAAAACGGGCTATCCGATTGTGGATGCCGGTATGCGCGAACTCAATGCGACTGGCTATATGCACAACCGCGTCCGCATGATAGTTTCCAGTTTTTTGACCAAGCATTTACTGCTTGATTGGCGACTCGGCGAAGCGTATTTTGCTAAAAAATTGCTTGATTTTGATTTCTCGAGCAATAATGGTGGCTGGCAATGGGCTTCAGGCAGCGGTACAGACGCCGCCCCCTATTTCCGCATTTTTAATCCGACTGAACAACAGAAAAAATTTGATTCGGAGTTTAAATATATCCGCGGTTGGGTTCCAGAGTATGGCACCCTTCAGTATCCGCAGCCGATTGTTGACCATAAGGAAGCCCGTGAGCGATGTTTGAGGGTTTATGCAGAGGCTTTGAAAAAATAGTTGAAAATGGAGAGTTGAAAATAATTAGTGGTCAATGTATTATTTTAAAAATATAAAACATTGATTTTGAATACGTTGCAATATTTAATGCTAAACAATTGATAATCAACACGTTACAACTCTCAACTTCCAATTCTTAATTTTCAACTATTTTCCTCCCACACAACGCATAAATGCACAATCATCCGCACAGCCGCTTCCATATCTTGGATTGAAACATGCTCGTGGCGGGAGTGAATCGCTTGCTCGCCAGCAAAAAGATTGGGGCAAGGCAAGCCCATAAATGATAAGCGCGAACCATCCGTTCCGCCTCGAATGCTCCCTAAATGAGGTTTCAAACCCGCTCTTTTCACCGCTTCAATGGCATTATCCATGACGTAAGGATGTGTATCTAAGATACTTTTCATGTTGCGATATTGTTGAAAAACGGTTAAATCTGCTTTTGAATGTGGATAATTTTTTATGGTTTTATCCATTACCCCCCTCAGTATCACCGCCTTTTCTTTCAATAAATCATCATCAAAATCCCTTAAAATGAAGGTAATTTTAGCATTTTCTAAGCCACCTTCTATTTTTACGGGATGAATAAAACCCTGTTTGCCTTCAGTGGTTTCTGGTGTCAAATGGTCTTTAGGCAGAGCAGATACAATATCGGAAGCTATTTTAATCGCATTCTCCATTTTTCCTTTAGCATATCCCGGATGCGCCGCCACGCCTTGAATCGAAATGGTCGCGCCATCGGCTGAAAAGGTTTCATTTTCAACATCGCCGACGGGTCCACCGTCGAGTGTGTAACCGAAATCTGCACCCAGTCGTTTCATATCCGCTTTGTCCACACCACGCCCTATTTCCTCGTCAGGTGTGAAAAGAATGCGAATTTTGCCGTGCAATACTGAGGGAGTGTTCAGCAATTGATAAGCGGCATCCATGATTTCCGCCACGCCTGATTTGTCGTCCGAACCTAAGAGCGTTAAACCGCTGGCGGAGATAATATCATTGCCAATTTGCGTTTTCAAATACGGATAATCTGCCAAGCGAATCACTTGAGTCGGGTCATCGGGCAAGACAATATCCTGTCCTTGATAATCTTTATGGACAATGGGTTTTACGTCCGTTCCGCTGGCGTCGGGTGCGGTATCCACATGGCTACAAAAGCATATCGTCGGCACATTTGGCTTATCGGTATTGGCAGGAATAGTGGCGTAAACGTAGCCAAATTCGTCCATTTCAGCATCTTTTATACCCATTTCAAGTAATTCCTTAACGAGCAAACGTGATAAATTTTTCTGTTTTTCGCTTGATGGCGTGGTGGTGGAATTAGGGTCGGCTTGGGTGTCAATCTTTACGTAGCGTAGAAAACGCTCGGCAACGGTATGTTTAAATGTCATAAATTTATTCTTTTTAATTAATTCAAAATCAAAGATTTATCTTTCAAAATTAAAAATTAATGAGTGAAATAACAATTTTGTAAAATTATAAGTTTTAGAATATCTTTCAATTCTAACAAATCAATTTTCAATATACACAGTTTATTTTTACCGCCATTTCCCAAAAACACAATCCTTAATCCGCTGAATATATTTTTCACCTAACAGAAAAATAATCAACAAAAGGAATATTTTATTGACGCTAAATAATATGGTCATTGATAAAGCAATGGTCTCTATTTTGAAGCCTGAAAAGGGCAACCACATGACTGTCAAACCAATGCAACACCAGATAACGAAGGCTATCCAACCCAATATTCTTTTCAAATTCATAAATTTTTCCATCCAAATTTATTGAAAAAGCATTATTTCAAATAAATATTGACATAAACAGGAAAATGGTCGCTATATCCGCCGCGATAAATGGGTCCTGTATAAGTCCGATTGGGCAATTTATTACCCGCTTTATCTGTAAAAACCATAAAATCGGCTTTAAAAATGGTCTCCTCTTTATCCGTTTTATTCAACAAATTACCCGATACAATGATTTGGTCAAATACTGACCAGCCCTTATAATATATAGTGCCTTCGTTGCGCTTGGCAACTGGCGCACCCAAATTGTAGAGCATTTTAGCATCGGTTGTAGCGTTTTGAGTCCACTCTTGAGCATTCAATGATTGCGTCAGGCTCTTATCCGTCGGTGCGTCATTGAGGTCGCCCATAATGATGATGCCCGTATTTTTATTTTTACTCAGAACAGTGTCCACCTCTTTTCGCAACCGCTCCGCTACACACATGCGCTTGCCTTCGCTCTTGCCCGTATCGCCTCTGCGCGAGGGCCAATGATTGACAAATATGGTCAGGGGTTGACCTTTTAGAATGCCGTTTACTTGCAAAATATCGCGCGTTTTATCATTGTCTTTTGGGAATTTTATAGTGATGGCTAGCTTGCTTTTCACTGTAAAATCACTCGTTTTATAAATCATAGCCACATCAATTCCGCGCTCATCGGGTGATTCAAAATGAACAAATTGGTAATTATTATCTTTCATAACCGCTTGATTGACAAGGTCTTGCAATACTTTATCGTTTTCCACTTCCGTCATGCCCAATACTGAGGGGTATTGCATGGCGGCAATCACTTGAGCGATGTTTTGTTGCTTCTTTGCGTAGCGTTCCTGCGTCCATTTTAGGCGAGAAGTCGGGAGATATTCAGAGTCAATTTTGACAGCATCATCTTCGGTATCAAACAGGTTTTCGACGTTGTAAAAACCGATGCGGAAGGCTTGCCCCTTGTTG
>JAYTON010000143.1:0-15588 GCA_043747725.1 Saprospiraceae bacterium | reverse complement strand
AAATCTTCTTATGTGTACTCATCAATTTTATACAACTCCTTAATTTGTTGCCTTTGTTTCGCCGTATGGCTTGCGTTATTATGTAGTTTCATTAGCTTGCAACACCAATTTATTCCATTTTGTTATAACCTTGTATACTAATTCAATTACATTCTAAGTTGTGTGTAATTTCCTCAAAAATACAAAAATAGACAACACTTGAAAGATATATGCTTAACTATCAGTTTTTAGAAAAAAAACAGTATTTTTGAGAGAATGTAGAGCAAATAAGACACTTAATTATACCGTAATGTTCAATTTATGGAGCGCATTATTTTTCTCTAATAATCTTTATAGATTCTTTTTATCCTCTAAACAATAATAATGTATGAAAATCAAAATAAACTTCAAAAGCCTTCTGCTTCTGGCTTTATTCACAGCATTGAGCAACTCTGTATTTTCTCAACGAATGATTTCAGGTATTGTCAAGGATGCTGAAACCAATGAGCCTTTGGCGGGTGCTACCATAGTTGTCGAAGGAGCTATTGAGGGTCTATTGACAGACATTGACGGCAAATACTCGCTTCAAATTCAGAATGACATAAAAAAAATTACCGTATCATTTAAAGGTTACAGTAATAAAACGGTGCTTATATCTGACAGTGATGTAGTTGATGTGAGTTTAAAAGCTGATGTACTAATAGCCGTCGGTTATGGTTCAATTAAGCAAAAAGAATCAACGAATTCAATAGGTTCTCTTAAATCTGCTGATTTTAACCAAGGCAATATTTCAAACCCTATCCAATTATTGCAAGGAAAAATCGCTGGCTTGATTGTCGCAACGCCTGAAGGTGGTAACCCAAATGCCAAAGCGCAAATTAGAGTGAGAGGTATATCTACTTTCAACTCTCTTCCAACGCCTTTAATTATTGTTGATGGTATTCCGAATGTGCCTTTGAGTCTTGTTGACCCGAATGATATTGAGTCATTTGATGTTTTACGCGATGGTTCGGCGGCGGCAATATATGGCGTGCAAGCTTCAAGTGGCGTTATTATAATCACAACTAAAAAGGGTTCATCGAAAAAAACAACGGTGAATTATAAGGTACAATTGACAAGTGAACATTTGGCACGTACACCAAAAGCGATGACCGCTGCTGAATACAAAACCGCCAACAGGGCAGTATTCAACTCTCCTCAATCTTATGATAGAGGGGCTTCTACAAATTGGTACAAAGAGGTCACTCGCACTGCCCTCTCTCAAGTTCATAATTTATCATTGAGTGGTGGATTGGGTAAAGGCGGATACAGTGCTTCGCTCAATTGGCGCAATCAAGAGGGCATCGTTTATGATGGTTATAAGCAATTGAATGCGCGGATTAATTTGAATCAAAGAGCCTTTAATGATAAATTGAATTTAAACTTCAATTTCTCTACAACCAATCAAGATCAAAATTTCGTCAATGGTGAAGTTATCGCTCAAGCTACTAAATATAATCCAACAGCACCTGTTAGATTTGATGACCCAACGACAGCCGATGCTATAAAATATGGCGGATACTACCAAAACATCGGTGGTTTTGACCAGTACAATCCAAAAGCCATCCAAGACCAGCTCTCAAATAAGAGTATAAAGAAATTATATACGCTTTCAGCCAAAGCAGATTTAGACATCATCAAAGATTTAAAATGGACATCTACTTATGCTTTAACAAAAGAAAATGAATTAAATAATCGATATACAAGCCGTCGCTCCTTCTATGGTGCTGGCGTAGATCGTAGTGGTATCGCTACACGCGATGCATTCGACAAAAGTGTGAATTTTTTCAACTCTTATTTGAATTACAAGAAAGATTTAGGTCAATCCAGCTTAAATTTGACAGCAGGTTATGAATATCAACACATTATCAATCAGGAATTTGGTTTATCCGCTTCAGGCTTTTTAACAGACGATATTAGTAGCAATAATATCGGAACGGCTTCAGATTTTAACAAAGCAGGTAAATTAACGGGTAGCAGTTATAAAAGCGGCGAGCGGATTATCTCATTCTTCGGTCGTGCTCACTTCAACCTCAATGACATTGCTTCAGTGAGTGCCATTGTGCGACGCGATGGTTCATCAAAATTTGCAGAGGGTAAGCAATGGGGTATTTTCCCAGCGGTCAGTGCTTCTCTTTATTTAAACAAATTGTTGAAATTAACGGCTTTCGACCAGCTGATACTGAGGGGGGGCTATGGTATTAAAGGTGCTTTACCGATTGAACGCTATGAAACATTGACGGGTTATGTTATTGGTCGGGATAGTTCAATCAATACACAACGTATTCCCAATGTCAATTTGACTTGGGAGAAAAAAGGTGAGTTGAATATAGGTCTTGATTTCTTGACTCTTAACAACCGTTTGAGTGGTTCACTTGATTTTTTCAATAGAAAAATAACTGATTTGTTTCAACGGTATTATGTTCCTCCTGGTATGTTCGAGTTCGGTGACTTACTTGTTAATGCAGGAGAGTTGGATACGAAAGGATTTGATTTCAATATGGCTTATGATGTATTAAGAAACAAAAAGCTGAAATGGAACACGAGCCTTGTTTTGAGCCATTTCTCTTCAAAATTGGTATCTTTAACAACTAAAGATGGATTACTTCCAATAGTTAAACGTTTCTATACAGCTAATCCAGGCTCTCCAGGTCAAGGCTCTACTGCCTATACTTTAGTTGAGGAAGGGTCTGCTCTCGGTAATTTTTGGGGGTTTCAATTTGTGCGAGCTGATGCCACAGAAGGTATCATTATAAGAAACGTAAAAGGTAAGGAAATTCGAATTTCTCAAGGAGTAGATGACGATAAAGTTATTTTAGGCAATGGACTTCCGAAACTTGTTTTAGGCTTAACTAATACATTCAGCTATGGTCATTTTGATTTTACTTTCTTTTTGCGTGGTGCATTTGGTCATAAGATTGTGAATGAGTTTCGTTTATTCTATGAAAATACCAACAGCGGTTCATTGAAAAGCTACAACCGAATTTCTACAAAATATTGGAATCCCAATATTAAAGATGGTACTTATAGTAGTTACCAAATTGAAAAAGGCGATTTCATCCATTTTGATAATTTTACCCTTGGTTATAATCTTCCACTCCGTCATGGCGGAGCATTTAACAACGTAAAAGTATTCTTAAGTGGTAATAATATTGCTACTATCACGGGTTACACAGGTATCAACCCTGAATTGCGATTCGTAGATGGAAATTTTGAAGATGGTCGTAGTAGCGGTAACAGTAATAATCTTGTATATTATGGAAAAAGTAATCCTTTTGCACCAGGTATTGAAAGAAGAAGCAACTATTTTACCACGCGCTCTTTTACTCTTGGTGCTAATTTTGGGTTTTAGAAGGCTTGGTGACTATCCTCTCAGTATTTATTCTACGTGGTCGCACCTTTTTTATGGTGTGTTTTATATCGCAGTTTTTTACGAACAACCCGTGCCAACAGATATATGAATTGTTGAATTTAAAAAATATGCTCTGATACAGCAACGGCGATACCTCTCAGTATCGCCGTTGTTTTTTATGACTTTATCCAATTATTAAATAGAAAATCGCTTAATGTTGAACAATCACTTTGCTATTCTGTACCTTATTATTGGCTTTATCATTGACTTTGACAAAATAAATACCATTTTGCCAATCGGCAGTTTTGACTTGAGTGACACATGAGAGTATTTTTAACGGTATGTCGTTTTTTTACCACTATATTTCGCTCGATTAGACACTTTATCACTCGGACGCTCAATGGTGCATTCTGTGACATCAATAATGAGTTGATGGTTTTTATGAGCCTATAAAAAGGCTTTGAATTCTTCAATTGAATGCATTTCTGGAAGCGACATAACTCCTAATTCAACTAATATGGAGTATAATTTAGCACTTAAGGCGTGTTCATAGTTCCAAACACTACTGCAGCTCATCTTATATTCGATAGCTATAAAGTCCATCGTAGGATAGGACTTATAGTAATGCAGGATGAATAAAAGTTTATCGTCAATGGTCGTTAGACGTTCTTTGCAACCGCCACCATACTGCCTTTGACAATCGATGCGATTTGATAACAGCGATTGCTTATTTGCTTCGGTTTTTTCTAAACAAGCAGATAAGAGGTGATAGGTCTCTATATCAACTCCAGCATAGCTTTTTAACTGCATTTTGCTTTTTATACTAACTTAGGTACTTTGCAATATCATTTAAAAATTCTGTTTTAAGCCTCTTTTGGCAAAAAACGTCCCTTTTATATCTGTTAATTTATTTTTTGAACAAGTCTAATAAAATTCAAAAAACATTTGCAATTTTAAAAAACAAACTTATCTTTGCACCGCCTTACAAGAAAAGACTGTTTTTAATACAAAAAGGGAGTTTAGCTCAGCTGGTTCAGAGCATCTGCCTTACAAGCAGAGGGTCGGGGGTTCGAACCCCTCAACTCCCACAAATCATAAAGCGTTAATAATCAATCTTTTAGATATGATAATTAACGCTTTTTTGTTTGTACTATTTATTTTCGGGTGCAACATAGGTGCAACAATTGTCAATTTTATATTAGTTTTATTTTACTCCTAAAACTTCACTCCACTTAGTTGTATAGCAATGTGAACGGAATTGTTCACGCCTTGACCAAGTATGATTTCTATCACATGAAGCGATATATAAAGTTTGTTTTCCATATTTTTTATTGATAGAATCCATGATTTTCATCAATTGCCTACCCTGTTTTTCTTGCTCAAAAGAATGAAAAAGATTAGTTTGAATAATCGAATCGGGTTTTAACTCTCCTACTAATATCCCTGCCTTTTTATAATTATAGTTGGTTTTGTAAAGTTTTTTAAGCACTTGTAAAGCGTAATGTATCAATTCATTTGTGTTTGACGTGGCGTAAGGTAATCAGGATCTACCTGGAACTGAGCGTTCAATCACCTCACCGAATAAAATTTGATTATGCAGTTTTTATTGTTATAAATCAAGTTGACCCTGAGTAAGTCCTTGTGCTCGTGCAGCGAGTACGCAGAAAAGGACAAATAATAGGGTGCTAATAGTTTGTTTCATTTTGATTTAATTAGTTAAAAAACGAAATTACACACGCAGCAGTCTCTGCTGACTGCGTGTGTCTATTTCTGGTTTGTAGACCATACAAAATATATATTTTTTTTAAACTGTTCAGTTTAGACGGTTATACCCCTCAGTATTTTAGGTTATTTTGAGTTAAAACTACTTAGAAAAGCCTGAAGCTATTCAATTCTTAAACAGATCTGGGTGTTTTTTATCAAAATCAGTGGCATCTTGATAGGCTTTTGCTAAAGCCAAAATCGTGGCTTCATCAAAAAGATTACCGATAAAAGTGATGCTCGAAGGGCGACCTTCTACGAAACCATTGGGCATAACGACCACCGGATGCCCTGTCATATTGGTAATCTGCAACTGATTGACACCGAAATTGGAAGTGACTATCACATCAAAATTTTTCATCAAACTATTCACTTCTTCAATCATTTTAGTTCGCAAACGATTAGCATTCACGTAATCTACGGCGGGCAGTAAACGGGCAGCTCGGAACTGATTGGGCCAAGAGCCTTTCGTCTGCATCGTGAGTTCATCATCCAGATTTGTGCGCGTGAGTTCATCAAAAGCCGCAGCACACTCACCCATCAAAATAATATCAATAATTTTAGGCGGAATACTTGTTTTAAATTCCATCGGAATCAACTTCGCACCCATTTTTTCAAGCATTTCGAGCGTCTGCCATTCGTTGCGGCTTTTCGGGAGCGAATCAAAAACATTAGTTGGATAGCCGATTCTCAACTTGGAAATATCCGTTTTCCCAAAATTAAATGGCATATCGCGCACTGTTTTATCTTTTCCATCCTCTCCTCGAATTGTTTCGAGCACTATTGCCGCATCTTCAGCGTAGCGCGTGAGCGGACCGAGCTTGTCCAAACTCCAACACAAAGTCATAGCACCTGCGCGGCTCACGCGACCAAACGTCGGACGCAAACCCGTAGCACCGCATTCTGTCGAGGGCGAAACAATTGACCCTAAGGTTTCCGAGCCAATGGCAAAAGGCACAAGCCCAGCCACCACCGCCGAAGCCGACCCAGCCGACGACCCACTCGACCCCCTCAGTAAATTCCAAGGATTTCGTGTTTTTCCACCATACCACACATCGCCCATTGCCAAAGCACCGAGCGATAGTTTCACCACCATCACAGCCCCTGCTTTTTCTAATTTTTCAACAACCGTAGCGGTTTGGTCAATCGTTTGATTTTTAAAAGGGGCAGCTCCCCACGTGGTTTTAGTGCCTTTCACGGCTATTAAATCCTTGACGCCGTAGGGAATACCGTGTAAAAGACCTCGATATTTGCCTTTAGCGAGTTCATCATCGGCTCGTTTGGCTTGTTGTAGGGCTATTTCTTCGGTAAGGCTGATGACGCAATGTAAGGTATCGCTGTATTTTTTTAGGCGCTCGATGAAAAATTTTGTTAATTCTACGGACGATATTTTTTTATTTTTAATCAAACTGGCTAATTGAGAAACAGTGTAAAATGCTAAATCTACTTTATTTTTAGGCATTTCTGCTTTGGTTGATGCCCATTTAATTGGCTTTTGTATTTTGGGCAATACCATCCCGATAGGCATAGGGTCAAAATATAAAGCGGGTGTTACCCAATTATCGATGTGTTGGCTGTGCACAGCTTTGATGGCTGTCATGTTATCCAATACTTCATTGAGCATTGAATCGCGCTCGGCATCTGTAAAAGTGACGTCCAGAAATTTTTCAGCAACAAAGACATCGCTTTTAGTGATATTAATTTGAGAGAAAACGGAAGAGGTAAAGAGGCAGCTTATAAAAAAGATCATTATTTTCATCATACTCATTATATATAGGTGTAGCAATGAAGTGAAATCAATAAAGGATTATTTTGTATATAGGATTTAAGAAAAGAAATAAGGCTGAAAAGATAATGAACATTTTATAAAATGGTAACAAACTTTCTCTAATATCGTTAAAAATTAAGTTTTTACGAAGCAAACAATGTGAAAATTTTGATATTCGGGTGCAATGCTATTATTTTGCACGTCCTTTGAAAAAAAGAAAGCGGGTATGTAAAAACGCTCTTTGTTTTGAGGCATATTTTTAAAATTAATTTTAATTTTTTATAATAAATAAAAAGAGAAACCGAGAAATGGCTCTGATTCAAAAAATACGCAGCAAATCGACGTTGGTGTTGACTTTAATGGTTTTGGCGATTATTTCATTTATCGCTATGTTGATTACAAAAGATAGTAGCCCTGATGGAAGTGGCGGCTTGAATAAATTTAGCAACACGAATACCGTTGCGAAAGTAGCGGGTAAAGAGTTGAGTATCCAAGATTTGGATAAAACAGCTGAGACTATGTATGGTAATCGGGGTGGAGAGCTGAATGTTCGCAATGGTATTTTCGGCTTTTTTGTTGAAAATGCTTTGGTGAGAAAGGAAGCTGCGGCTTTAGGCTTAGGTGTTAGCCGGGATGAGCTACTTGACCTTGAATTTGGTCCGAATCCAAGTCAAGTGATTACAAGCAATCAGGCGTTGATGCAAAACCCTGAGCAGTTGGGTCAAATCAAGACTATGATTGAAAAAAATACTTTACAACCGCAAGGCAAGATGTATTGGGCTGAAATCGAAAACCAAATTATCAAGGAACGCTTGCAAGCAAAATTGAATAATTTGGCTACAAAAGCCGTTTATACACCGACTTGGTTGGTAGATGAAGGGTATAAAGAATTGACACAACCTCTTGATTTTGAATTTGTTAAAGTACCTTTTGACCGCGTGGACGATAAAGAAGCCGCTATCACAGATGCTGATTACGAAGCTTATTTGAAGGAAAATAGAGGTCGTTATGAAAATGACGAAGAGTCACGTACCATAGAATATGTTTCGTTTGACGTGATTCCCTCAGTAGAGGATTCAGCGAAAATATCTACCAAAGTATCTTCATTAAAAGATGCTTTCCGCACGACTGATAAAGATTCAGCTTTCGCAGTAGCCAATGGTGGTCTTGTCACCCCTCAGTATTTGTTGAAAGATGCCCTTGCCAAAGCCGTTCAAGATTCACTTTTCAATGCTCCTGTTGGTACGGTTATCGGCCCATATTTGGATAATAAAAATTATTATTTGGCAAAATTGCTGGAGCGTCGAACTGCACCAGATTCAGTTAAATCGCGTCATATTTTAATTCAAACGCCTGGTGCACAGAAAACGGCTGATAGCTTGAAAGCCTTATTGGAAGTGAATGCCTCTTTATGGGATTCGTTGAATGCTAAATTTAGTTCTGATCAAGTAGCAAAACTAAGAGGCGGCGATCTTGAATATCAACCACAAGGAAAGATGGTGCCTGAATTCAATGATTTGATTTTTTATAAAGCACAGCAAGGGAAATTCTATACTGTTGCCACACAATTCGGTGTACACATAGTACAAGTAACAGGTATTAAAACAGGTAAAAATCAATCTTATGCGAAAGTAGCTTATGTGCGCGAAGGTTTAATTCCGAGCCAAGTAACGGATAGAAAAGCATCTGCTGCTGCGGATGAGTTGCTCTTGAATAGTAAAAATCTTGAAGAATTGAAGAAAAATGCGGCGGCTAAAAACCTCGCAGTCGTGCCTTCAACGCCTTTCCGCACCAATGACCCTGCATTGGGTGCATTAGGTCAAGCAGAAGGTATCCGTCAAGTCATTCGTTGGGCTTATGAAGCGGGTGTGGGTGAGCGTTGCAAAACGACATTTGGTTTGCGCGAACAAGGGGAGGCTTATAACAGCAAATATGTAGTGGCTGCCTTGAAAAGTGTTATTCCAAAAGGCTTCCCCTCAGTAAAAGACTTAAAAGATCAGCTGACACCTTATGTAAAGAATCGCAAAAAAGGAGAAGTTTTGAAATCGAAAATCACGTCTTCCGATTTGAATGCCATTGCAGCGCAATTCAATTCAAAAATAGATACCGCTAAAGGTGTTACTTTCAATGCGACATTTATTCCGAATCTTGGAGCAGAGGCGCGTGTTATTGGTTCTGCTTTCACAACAGAAACTGGGCAAGTAAGCAAGCCAATTGCAGGCGATAATGGTGTATATGTTTTGAAAGTAACGAATAAAACAAATATTGACAATAGCCCTGTAGATAAAAATGTTTTACGTCAACAAATGGCTTCTCCAATAAAAGGACAAATTAGAGGAACAATTTTAAGATCGTTGCGTAAAAAAGCAGACTTAGTAGATAATCGCTCTAAATTTTTCTAAGCTATTGTTTTCTAACAGCTCTTAAACAGACACCCTCATTTTGGTCGAAAAACCGAGCGAGGGTTTTTGTTTAATAGAGCTATTTATAATGTTGAAATATTAAAAATACGATTTATAACTCAAATAAATTTAAAAAAGCATGAACATTGCAGTTGTTGGAACAGGATATGTCGGTTTGGTAACCGGTACTTGCTTCGCCGAAACAGGAAATCACGTTATTTGCGTTGACATTGATGCTAAAAAAATTGAACGCATGCGCAACGGGAATGTACCTATTTATGAACCAGGTCTTGACATTTTGTTTGAACGCAATACTAAACAAGGTCGCCTTCATTTCACCACCAATTTGAAAGAAGCAATTGATAAAGCGCAAATCATTTTCCTCGCGCTTCCAACGCCTCCAGGCGAGGATGGCTCAGCTGATTTATCTTACATCTTAGGTGTCTCTAAAGACTTATCTAAAATTATTACAGAATATAAAGTTATTGTCGATAAAAGTACGGTGCCGGTTGGTACAGCTGAGCGCGTACATGCGGCTTTGGCTGAAAATTTAGATGAAAATCTTTTTGATGTCGTTTCTAATCCTGAGTTTTTAAGAGAAGGGGTCGCTGTTGATGACTTTATGAAACCCGATCGTGTTGTTATTGGCACTAATTCAGAACGCGCACAAAGGCTCATGAGACAACTGTATGAGCCATTCGTTCGGCAAGGCAATCCTATCTATTTTATGGACGAACGCTCGGCAGAGATGACAAAATATGCAGCAAATTCTTATCTTGCCATGCGTATTTCTTTTATGAATGAAATTGCTAACTTGTGCGAACAGGTCGGCGCCAATGTGGATTCCGTTCGCATCGGTGTGGGCAGTGACAATCGGATTGGCAAGCGTTTTCTTTTCCCAGGTATCGGCTATGGTGGCTCTTGTTTTCCAAAAGACGTACAAGCTTTGGCAAAAACAGCGGAAGAATATGATTATGATTTCAAAATTTTGAACTCAGTCATGGATGTCAACACCATCCAAAAAACTGTTTTAGTTAAAAAAATAATGAAGTTTTTCAATAATGACGTGGCGGGTAAAACTTTTGCCATTTGGGGTTTGGCTTTCAAACCTAATACAGATGACATCAGAGAAGCACCTGCTTTGTATATTATAGATGAATTGCTTGAAGCAGGTGCCAACATTCAGGTTTTTGACCCAGAAGCAATGAGGAATGTCAAGCGCATATATGCCGATAAATTGGATTATATGGATGATGAGTATGAAGTACTCAAGGGAGCCGATTCGCTCATCATTGCTACCGAATGGGCACTATTCAGAACACCTGATTTTGAAAGACTTAAATCTTTGACTTCTAAAGCTATTTTTGACGGACGTAATCTTTATGATATTATTGAAATGAAAGGTCGCGGTTTCCATTATGAAAGTATTGGAAGAAATATTGTCTCCCTTGGATAAATATCTATTTATACTGAGGGGGTGAAAAAACAAAGCTAACTATGAACCAACAACGCCGACTCGCTATAATCATATATACCATTGCCGATTTTTTTTCGGCAATGGTAGCGTGGTCGTGCTTTTTTCTATATAGAAAATGGACCGTAGAGGGGCGTTTACATGAATTTTCGGTACTTGACGATCCTAAATTTACCTTAGGCGTCTTCATTATACCTGTCGGTTGGGTTTTATTTTATTCAATATTTGATAAATATCGAGACATTTACCGCTTGGCACGAGTCGATACTTTTACACGCACGTTTTTTCTCACATTTTTAGGCGTCTTTTTCCTATTTTTTACTTTAATATTGGATGATTTTGTAACGGATTATACCACCTATTACAAATCATTTCTCGTCCTTTTTTCTCTACATTTTTTTATAACGGTTACAGCTCGCATGATTTTGCTCACGAGGGCTAATCGGCGCATAAAAACAGGTCTTGTTTTCTTTAATACCTTGATAATTGGTGGCAATCAGAATGCCCTCGAACTTTATGAAGACATTACAGGGAGGACTAAAAGCTTAGGCTATAAATTCATCGGCTTTATTGATTCTAATGGCAATTCGACCAATGTTTTAGGTCGATATTTACCTAAATTGGGTAAAATTGAAAATATTTCGAGGATAATCGCTGAGAACAATATCGAAGATGTCATCATTGCTATAGAAACATCGGAGCATAATCGGATGAAACAAATCCTTGACACTTTGTTTGATTTTGGCAATCGCGTGATCATCAAGGTCATTCCTGACATGTACGACATTATGCTCGGAACGGTGAAAATGAGTCAACTCTACGATGCCGTTTTGATTGAAATCAAACAAGATTTGATGCCTTACTGGCAAGTCGTTTTGAAGCGGGTGATTGATATTTTAGCCAGTTTTTTGGGATTAATAGTGCTTTCTCCTGTTTATTTATACATCGCCATCAGAGTCAATCTCTCTTCAAAAGGATCAATTTTCTTTTGGCAAGAGCGCGTAGGTATCAACGGTAAGCTGTTTATGATTATCAAATTCAGGTCGATGTATTTAGATGCCGAAGATGGTGGCCCACAACTCAGCCGCACAGGCGATGACCGTTGCACACCGTGGGGCTCTACGATGCGCAAATGGCGACTCGATGAATTACCTCAATTTTGGAATGTTTTGAAAGGAGATATGTCGCTCGTAGGTCCTCGCCCTGAGCGTCAATTTTATATAGACCTCATCATGCAACAGGCGCCGCATTTTAAACATTTATTGAAAGTGCGCCCCGGCATCACTTCTTGGGGGCAAGTGAAATATGGCTATGCTTCTACAGTGGACGAAATGATACAGCGCTTGAAATTTGACATTCTTTATATCGAAAATATGTCCCTCGCTTTGGATTTTAAAATCCTATTTTATACCATTCTCGTTCTGCTGCAAGGTAGAGGGAAATAAACCCCTCAGTATAAGGAAACCGCAAAATATCAAATATTAAATGTAAAATGTAAAAAGCGAGTTACTCCCACCTCTATCAATAACTTGCTCCTATACTGAGGGGTATTCAAAAAAATTCCTTTTCCATAAAATAGTATTTCATTCAAAAACTGGCTTTGAATCTTAAATATTTACTTCTTTATCTATCAAATTCAAGCATTGATAGAAATTAGTAAGCCATATTGTTTTAGTTGAAGTAAAATTGTGAGCGAATTGCAACAAAGGGTATAAAATTTGAAACATAATAATTTTTCTAAAAGTGAAGAGTGTTTCATTTCATAAAATATAAAAAGTCTATGTTTAAGAAATTCATAATCATCGGTTTAACATTATTCAGCGGCTCGCTCATGGCGCAAGAGACTTGGACGCTCGAACGCTGTATCAATCAAGCGCAAGAGAATAGCCGCATCGTGAAGCAAAGTCAAATTGCTGTAAAAAATGCAGAACTCATTAAAAAGCAAGATGACTGGGCGCAATACCCCTCAGTATCCGCCAATACTAATTTGGGTTTTAACTTCGGGCGCAGCGTCAACCCTTCTACTTATACCTTTGAAAATAATACGACTAATTACAATAGTTGGGGTATTTCAGCAGGGGCAACCCTTTACAACGGTGGGCGCATCAATAATCAAATAAAACAAAGCGCTATTGATATAAAAGCGGCTCAAGCTGACCTCGATCAATCGGTTTCTACTATTTCTCTATCCGTAGCACAAGCCTATTTGCAGATACTTTTGAATGAAGAGCAATACGAAAATTCGCGCAAACGCCTGCAAACAAGCCAGAGCCAGTTGGATAGAATTGACAAGCAAATCAAAGCAGGTCAATTGCCGCCCAATGCCATTTACGACCTTCAAGCCCAAGCGGCGCGTGATGAGCAGCAAATCGTAGCAGCTGCTAATAATGTAGAAATAGGTTATTTGAATTTAAAAAACCTATTAGAGCTTTCGCCTGAAACGCCTTTCAAAATTGAGCGCCCGAAGTTTATTATCCCGACGAATGTCAATCCTGACGGCTTTATGTTCAAGTCTATTTATAATCAAGCCCTCAATAATCAACCGCAAATAAGGGCTGCTGATCTTCGTATAAAAAGTGCAGAAATGGCTGTGAAAATAGCGCAATCCGCTTTGTTGCCTGTGTTGAGTGTTTCAGCTAATCTAAATTCCAATTATTCAAATACAATTTTAGATTTTACAAAAGCTAAAACGGTGACTGTTCCAATCAAACAGCAAGTTATCATTAATGGGCAAACGACGGAAGTGACATTTTTACAACAACAAGCCACCGATGCTCCTAAGAAGCCTTATGGCTCTCAGTTAGGCGATAATTTTGGACAAGGCATTGGGTTGAACTTATCAATTCCGATTTTTAACGGTTTCAGCCGCCAAATCGGTGTACAACGCCAAAAGCTGAATGTTGAAAGTCAAATGTTGATACTTGATAGAGATAAGCAGCAATTAAAAACGGACGTTCAGAATGCTATAGCTAATGCAAGGTCTGCTAAAAAGCAATACGAAGCGGTTCAAAAAACGTTCGATGCCCAGAAAGCTGCTTTTGATGCGGCTGAAAAACGGTTTCAAATCGGTACCGCTAATAGTTTTGAGTTCGCGCAAGCGAAAAATACACTCGATACAGCTGAAAGAGATTTGACAGTGTCTAAATATGATTACTTGTTCCGCTTGAAAATTGTGGAATTTTATGAAGGTAAAAAGTTGAGTTTAAAATAAAAATTAACAAACGATAAAAAAACTATGAACTATGGCTCAGCCGAATAAGATGAAAAATAATAAATTAATATGGATTTTAGCGGGAGCAGTAGTCGTGCTTATCGGTATCGCCGTTTTGTCGAGCAAAGGAAAAAAAACAGGCGAAAAGGTCTATGCTGAAAAAGTCCAAAAACGCACTATCGAAGAAACTGTTTCTGCCAGCGGTCGTATTTTTCCTGAAAAAGAAGTCAAAATCAGTTCTGACGTATCAGGTGAGGTTGTAGAATTGTATATCAAAGAAGGTGATTCAGTCCGAGCTGGTCAGCTATTGGCACGCGTCAATGCAGAGATTTATAAAGATCAAGTGACGCGGGGAGAAGCTGGCGTGAGTGCATCACGAGCACAATATTCCAATGCTTTGTCTAATATTGAAAGCGTGAGAGGCAGACAACTCCAGCTTATTGCTCAAAAAGAACAAGTACAAGCGCAATTGGCATCCACTCAGCAATCCTTCAAACGCAATGAGCAATTGCACCGCGATGGTGTTGTCTCGGATGCAGATTTTGAGACCACTCAGTCGCAGTTGCGTCAACAAGAAGCCAATGCCAAGGTAGTAGAAGCTCAAATCCAAGCTTCATTGTCAGATATTACATCCTCTCAGAAAAGCGCGGAAGCAGCTCAATACAATCTGAAAAGTGCAGAAGCTTCTTTGAAAGAAATGAGAACAAGTTTGAATAAAACGTCTATTTATTCGCCTGTTGATGGTGTTGTTTCAAAAAAGAGTATTGAAAAAGGTGAACGTGTAGTCGGTACGGCTCAAATGTCGGGCACTGAAATTATGCGCGTAGCCAACCTGAATGCTATGGAAGTGCAAGTGGATGTCAGTGAAAACGATATTTGGCGCGTGGCAGTAGGGAATGATGTGGATATTGAAGTAGATGCTTTTCCGGGTCGTAAATTTAAAGGTCGTGTTTCCGAAATTGCTAACACGGCGAGCAATGCTTTTACAGCTACTGGTGCTGTAAATTTAACGACTGACCAAGTGACTAATTTTGTCATCAAAGTACGTATTGATCCTACATCTTATTCGGATTTATTGCGCGGCGGGCGTCCGCCGTTTCGTCCGGGCATGTCTGCTTCTATTGATGTACATACCAATTCGGTGAAAGATGCCATCAGTTTGCCTATTCAATCGGTAACAACGCGCGATGAAAATGCCGAGTTGAAAAAAGCTAAGGAAGAAGCCAATAAAAATGCAGCACCTAAAAAAGAAGGTAAATCGCCTGTGAAAGAGGTTGTTTTTATAGCTTCGGGCGATACAGTAAAAATGGTAGAAGTGAAAACGGGCATTCAAGACAATCAATATATTCAAATTACATCGGGTTTGAATGGTGATGAAGAGGTGATTGCTGCACCCTATAGTTCGATAGCTCGGAAGCTGAAAGGAGGCATGAAAATTCAGAAAGTCACTGAAAAAGAATTATATAATACAGGTAAGGATAAACCCAAAGAGTAAGTCTTAAGTAGTTCAAGTTAAAAGTTCAGAAAAAAAGCGTAGTGTTGTTGATGAAAAAGAACCAGTCATTGACAGACGCAGAACTTGTGACCCTACAACAAGCACAA
>JAYTON010000142.1:0-1951 GCA_043747725.1 Saprospiraceae bacterium | reverse complement strand
AATTTCACATTGTTACACGACGACATCATGGATTCTGCTCCCCTCAGACGAGGAAAACCCACTGTCCATGTGCAATACAATGTTAATACTAGTATCCTCTCAGGGGATGTCATGTTGATATATGCTTATGATTTTTTGATGAAAGTTGATAATCAAAATATTGCTTCAAAACTCATTAGAATTTTTAATAAAATGGCGATTCAAGTATGCGAAGGGCAGCAGTATGATATGAATTTTGAAAGCCGAAACGATGTGACAATCAATGAATACCTCAAAATGATTGAGTTGAAAACGGCTGTCTTATTAGCGGCAGCTTTTCAGATGGGGGCTTTAGTAGGCGGTGCATCAGAGGAAGAAGCGCAACACCTCTACGAATTTGGAAGAAATGTAGGCTTGGCTTTTCAAATTCAAGACGATATATTAGATACCTATGGCGACCCTGAAAAGTTTGGTAAAAAAGTAGGGGGTGATATCATTCAAAATAAAAAAACATACCTCGTTTTAAAGTCTTACCAACTTGCCAATCCTTCACAACAAGTTGATTTACAACAACTTATGAATACAATCACGACAGATGAAGCACTAAAAATTGAAGCAGTAAAAACCATTTTCAATGACTTAAAAATTAAAGAGGAAGCAGAAAAAATAATGACTAATTACCTCAACATTGCCTTCCAACACATCGACGATACCCCCCTCAGTATAGAGCGTAAAAATTACCTCAAAACATGGGCAAATGAACTGATGATGAGAAGCAATTAATTGAGTGAAAAGATAATAGTGGAGAGTAAAAAGTTTTATAATCGTTTGAAAATCAATATTTTATCAAAAATACTGAGGGATATAATTTTTCACTTTTCCCTATCCCCATTTTTCATAGATTCTTTTAAAGTAATAAAATCAGAGAGGATAAAAATAACGGTCATAAAGCCCAAAAGGATTTCAGTGAGAGAAACCAGTTTTGCAGGCATATTCGCAGGCGTCACATTGCCATAGCCGAAGTAAGAAAAGTTTAAAGCACTGAAATAAACACATTCAAACATCAATTCCAATTCGCTATAATCAGGTTTGATTTCATTCAAACAAGTCATATCTATTTTCAACAAGGTGTAATAATCAATGCCAAATGAAACCATCACTTGTGTCATATTGATACCGACTATTTTCAAAAATTGATGATAGGGGAGATTATGCGTAGTGGCTCGACTCAAATCTTGAGAAGTCTCATACACAAACCAAGTTGTTTTCATCCAGCAGATAGCTATCACTAAGCCATAAAGTACTATTTTATCAAAATAACTACTGTTTTCTACAATTACTACAGCTTCGCCGATGAAAATAATAGCCAGATATTCTAATAAATTGCGTTGATATTTCTTCATAGCCTTTCAAGTTTATTCATAAATTTAAGTAAATATCCTTGTTAAAAATTAATCTTAATTTTCTTAATTCGTCGCATCATGCCATCGCCAAATATCGAATTCAATCATTTTTTTCTTTTTGAGATAATCATAAATCGGCTTAAAAGCAGCATGATTATCAGCAATATTGGAGAAAAAGACTATTAAAATACCTCGTTGGGGTACTCTGATGACTATATTTGAAAAACCGCAAGTAGAACCGGAATGAAACATCTCTACATCACTCCCCTCCTGCCACTCTCCGCTCACAGTGACATTTTTATTAAAAAACCAACCCGCGCCATAAAATCCTTTTTTATTAGGCAATGTATTATGCTGTTTTTCTAAAATAGATTCAAGGTTAATCAATCTGTTTTTCATCAAGGCTTTATGCCATAAAAAATAGTCATGCAATGAGGTGTACACGCCACCGTCGCCCTTAGTTGCGCTCGTGAGGCTTTGGTCATTGGGTATTAATTTATCTTTTTCATTTTTTGAAAAACCATAGACTCTATTTTCTATAACATGTTGATTATCAAACACTTGAGTAT
>JAYTON010000141.1:0-3908 GCA_043747725.1 Saprospiraceae bacterium | reverse complement strand
ATCAATATTTTAAAGATAATTTATTAACTTAAATATGTAATGATTGACAATACCCTAATTTAAGTATAAAATTAACTTAATTTGACACAAATGTTTCTGATGTTAAAATATGCTTTATTTGTGACGCAATTTTCTTTTTAATGTTTCAAAAATGACAGTATTATTTTAAATAAATTGGTCAATCGACTGACATCGAATGACCAATTTATAATTTCAGATATTCGTAAAAGTTCACAAACGTTCGGGGAACTTTTGAAGTTCCCTGAACGTGTACTTCTGATTCCTAATTTCAAATTCCTCATTAAAACATTCCCCTCAGTATTTCATGCTTCAAACCGATACTTTCAGGATTGACGTTAAATTTTTGTTGCAATATTGTGGCATAAACGCTTCTGAAATCATATTGATGTTTCAAATCTCCATTTTCTAAATTGCTGAGGTTCGGATTTTGACCGATTATTTGTCCTTTCGTACCACCGCCAATGATAAAAACTGGGGCTGCCGTGCCGTGATCTGTACCGCTGCCATTGTCTTTAGCACGCCTACCGAATTCACTAAAAATCATCAGGGTGACATTATTCATCAAGCCCACCGTTTTCATATCATCATAAAATGCTTTCACGGATTCTGATAGTTCAGTTAGAAGGCTTTTATGTTTTCCAATTTGTCCAGCATGGGTGTCAAAACTACCCAAACCTGTATAATAAACGTTGGTCGCTAAACTGCCTTTTATCATCTTCGCCATCCATTCAAGGTTTTTGGCTAAACCATATTTTGGATACTGAGGGGTCTGCGTTTTAGATTTTTCAAGCGCTTTTTTAATTTGATCTGAACCCTCGAACGAATTTATCATCAATTTTCTAACAAAATCGAGATTTGGATTTTCATCCAATGGGTCGTCATGGTTTTCAGTTAATCCTTTCAATTGCTTTTCGAATCGTTGTGGGTCTTGCATGGTCAACGCATGATTGATTTGACCACGCAAGGCTGGATTTTCAATATTATCCAAATTTAATGCACCCAAGGCATCTTCGGGCTGACAAGTGGCATCCAAATAACGACCCAACCAACCTTTTGACAGGTATTCATTCGAGTGGCTGCCCGTTTGCCATATTTCGATGCTTCTAAAATGTGAGCGATTCGGATTCGGATAGCCTACATTTTGAATCACCGAAAGGTCGCCAGCTTGTTGAATATCATAAAAACCTTTCATGCTCGTATGCCAACCCATGCCGCCCGTAGCCTTCAAAACCATGTCTTTTGGAATAGCAATCGTTGGTCGAAGGTCGTAATACTGAGGGGTGTCGTAAGGGATAAATGTGTTAAGCCCATCATTGCCTCCATTGAGCTGAATGACAACTAATATATTTTTATTCGATTGAAAATTGTTGTATAAATCTTGACGCGGCATCGCCGAAAGGAATTTAGGTAAAAACAGCGTGCCGCCCGCAGTGGTGCCGACTAATCTGAGAAAATCTCTTCTTGATGTTTTCATATTATTTAACATTTAATAAACTTGAAATTCGGGTGATTTCATCACGTACTCTGCCAAGCGTGTGACGGCTTGCGTAGCGTTCGTTTCTGAAGGTTTAAAATCATATTTGAGTATCTGTTCCATATCGGTTTGCATATCTTTACTCACATTAAAAACCAAGCGGTCAGTCAGGCTTTTGATAATATCTTTATTGTTTTTCAATGATTTATCCCAATTGATTTCAGGCATTTTATCAGCCTCCATCGTGTTTTTACCAAATATATTTTCTTCGGATACTTGCATTTCATCCATTGCCATATCTTCTTTTTTAGGTCTTTTGAAAGCAAATGCCTCTAAATTTTTACCACTGCTCAATGTGCCGACGATGCTGATGCGTTGAATCAGTTTTTGAGAACTCAACCATGTCTTGCCCCCATCCCACCCTTTCACATTCGGTGGATTGAGCAAAACCATACCTTGACCGTTGAAATATGGCATGAGCCTTTTAGCCTGTGGCAGCGGCAATTGAAATTCATGATGGGTCTGCAAAATGAAGGTTAATGGGTCTTTAATCTTTTCGTCTGCGCTTTTCAAAAACCGTTCATCGCGCACCATTTTTTCAAGGAAAGGCTTGATTTCAAAATTTTGTTTTTTCAGATATTCAGCATATTCATTGATGAGCGATACTGAGGGGGTATCTGAAACAAAATGTTTTAAGAATTTTTCAGTAATTCGATGTGCCGCTTTGGGTTGTTGAAAAATAATATCAATAATGTCATCGGCTTTCCAATTGCCCGTTTTGCCCAAGTATGTTTTAGGAGAATTGTCTTCCCAAATTTTATAGTAACGACCACCTTCATCACCCATATTCAGCCCTGCCAATGCTCTTGCTCCTTCCTTGATGTCCCCCTCAGTATAATTGCCGACGCCAATTGTAAAAAGCTCTAAAAGCTCACGACTTAGGTTTTCATTAGGCGTTTTAGCTTTATTTTGTTGATTATCCAAGTAAGAAATCATGGCATTATCGTACAAAATGCGTTGTGTCAATTCTTTAAAATTGCCAAAAGCGTAGTCCCTAAAAAGCTGATTTTGACGATACATTGACCAAGCCGATTTTACTTTTTGAAAACCGCTGACAAAATGGTTGTGCCAAAAAAGCACCATTTTCTCTCGCAAAGGATATTCATCCGTTTGCATTTTATTCATCCACCAATAAGATACGCCGACGTTGCGCATCGCTTCCATGACAACATAGAGTTTCTTTTTATCTTCGTCCATATCTTTCAATTGGCGATATTCTTTACGATTTTTAGGGGCATTTTCAAGGAAAACGGGCATTTGAGTATCAGCAGCCGTTTGAAAACTATTCTGCAAAAAACGATCAACACCCAATTGCCGAATTTTATCAGCTTGCCGATTAGTAAAGCCAAGGCGTTGGCTGAGAAAAAATTCTTGTTTCATGTTCTTTTATATTTTAATTCCTAATTAAAAATTCCTAATTCTTACCTTCTTTCTTTTGATGTTTTTTTCATCTAAAGGTTTAAACAATTTTTGCTTAAATATTCATTAAAAATAATTGTCAAAAAAGAAAGTATAAAATACATTTAAACTATTAATTTCAACCCAGTATTCGTTGTTGGTTAACTGTTACTGGTTATCCGTTTTCCTCAAATAACTGCTAACGAAAAACAATTTATAAATAACGAATAACCATTAACCAATAACGATGCACTTCTTTGCGTTTAATTTGTTAATAAAATTCAAATTTTATTGAATATTGACTTTATAAAAAACTAATTAGACATTTTAGGTGTCTTTAATATAAAAAAAAGAATATGAATTTATTGCAAGGCATTCAGCTACACGAATTAATTCTGATGATATTGGGCTTTATACTGGGCTTAGTATTGATTTTCATTTTTCTATTCACGGCTTTGAAGCAAAAACCAAATTTGAAATTGCTTTATGGTTTTATTGCACCGTTGGTGATGATTGGTTATCCATCCATTCGAAGTATTGAATTTGGAAAAGACGTGATAAAAATTGATAAATTGGTTGAAAAAGTCAATCAAAGCCCTACGGATACTACGGCTCAAAGGGAATTAATTCAAAATCTTCAACAGCTTCCTGCATCAAGGTGCAAAACAAGTTCGGATGCTTTAGCCACTATTGCGAATGCTCAAGCTTCATTAGGGCAGTATGATTCAGCCAGAGTGATGAGTCAACGGGCAGTTGATTTGGATAAAAATAATGAAAAAGCCATCGAAAGCAATAAAGTGATCACTGAAAAATGGCAACTGCAGAAATTGACAGAGCAACGCATTGGTAAGCTCAATGAATTTGTCAAACAGTGGGAACTACGACCCAATGATGTTCAAGTTTTGGACAGCATTTCTACGCATTATAAAAACTTAGTCATCAACTCAAAACCTGT
>JAYTON010000140.1:0-2500 GCA_043747725.1 Saprospiraceae bacterium | reverse complement strand
CCGCCCAGCGAAATGACATAATCCAATTTATGCGTTTTAAAATCTAAGTAGCCTTCAAAAACACCGACTTCGCGTTTGAATTTTATTTTATCTTTTAATTGCTTAAAATAGGGTTCATAGATATAAGTGTTCACCCCCTCAGTGTGCAAGGCATCAAAAAGCGTTTGGATATAGGGAATATCCTCATCGTGTAAAATTTTGCTGTATATGACGACTTGCATGTTTAAATTAAATTGTTGTTAATTTTTAGAATATATAATCTACTGATTACCAAACTTTTGGAAAGCTAAAAACTTTTCAAAAGTTATTGATAAGAATTAACCTTTCAAAGTTTTCTCCAACTGATTTAATTTTTTAGCCAAATCCGGTAATTTTTTAAAGATAGTAAAAGACCGTATAAAATCGCCATAATTCATAGCGGGCGAGCCAAATAGTTTGCTATCCGCTTCAATATTGGAAGCAATACCTGATTGCGCTTGTATCTGCACACCATCGCCAATTATTAAATGTCCTGCAATACCTACTTGACCACCAATGCGGCAATTTTTTCCTATTTTAACACTGCCTGCTATACCCGTTTGAGCTGCTATGACAGTATTTTCACCAATTTCAACATTGTGCGCAATCTGAATGAGGTTATCTAATTTAACCCCTTTGCGAATGATTGTAGAGCCGATACTCGCCCTATCAATGGTTGTATTCGACCCGATTTCAACATTGTCTTCTACTACCACATTGCCAACATGGTGAATTTTTTTATACGAACCATCCGCTTGCGGAGCAAAACCGAAACCATCGCCCCCAATCACCGCATTGGCTTGCACGATACAACTTGTGCCAATTTGACAATCGTGATAGATCTTCACCCCTGCATAAATGAGGCTATTTTCTTTTATAGAAACATTTTTTCCAATATATACTTGCGAGAATATCAAGCAGTTATCTCCAATTGTTGCCCCTTCTTCAATAACGGCAAAATCACCGACGGTTACGTTTTTACCCAAAGATACTGAGGGGTGTATGGATGCTTTCTCTGAAACAATGGATTCAGTCGCTTTATTTAAATGACTAAATTTTTCTAATAAAAAAGCCAAAGAGGTATAGACATTTTCAACCCGAATCAAAGTAGCATTTATTGCTTGCTTGGGTTGAAAATCTTGATTGACTAAAAGGATGGAAGCCTCTGTGGTGTAGGCATAATCTTCATATTTCGGATTGCCGAGAAAGCATATTTCACCCGATTTGCCGGACTCGATTTTGCCCGGTTGAGTGACTGAGACTGAGGGGTCACCCTCAATAGTGCCGTTAAGAAGTTGCGACAGTTCAAAAGCAGAAATTTTCATGTTGCAAAATTAGGATAAGTTTTTGGGTTTTTAAAATTAAGTAAGTGGAGCAATAGTATGGACATCTAATTGTTTTACTAATTTTACCAATCTAATTGTGGATATTATAATCGTCAACATGCAGATTCATAAATTCGTATAATTCTTGGTCTGATACACATAATTTAATTCATAATTTTTTAAAATGAAAAATACCCAAATTTTATTGTTCATAGCAAGCATCTTTTTGATGCAATGCAAACAAAATTCTGAAAATACGGCTGTAAAAGCGATTAAAACGCCTGTTGCAAAAACACAGATGCGTAAAAATATTATTTTTTTCGGTAATAGCCTGACAGCGGCTTATGGCTTGGAGGATGTGTCAAAAGGTTTTGTGGGCTTGGTTCAGGAGCGGATTGATTCGTTGGGTTTGCCTTATCGCTGCATCAATGCAGGTTTGAGTGGCGAGACAACGGCAGGTGGTAAAGGGCGTGTGGATTGGGTGATTGACCAACAGCCTTTTGATATTTTTATTCTTGAATTGGGGGGCAATGATGCTTTGCGCGGTATTCAGCCCGATGATGGCATTAAAAACCTCCAAAGTATTATTGACAAAGTGAAAGCGAAGAACCCATCAGTAAAAATCATCCTCGCGGGCATGGAAGCACCCCGCAATATGGGCAATACCTATCTGAAAGCCTTTCACGATATGTATTCGACTTTGGCGAAAAGAAATAATACTCTGCTGATACCCTTTATACTCGAAGGTGTGGGTGGCGTGGCTGAATTGAATCAAAAAGACGGTATTCACCCAACTGAAGCGGGCAATAAAATTATTCTTGAGACGATTTGGGGTGTGTTGAAGCCGATTTTATAGGAGTTTTGTATGTTACAGGGCTTTCTTATAAAATTTTAATATTTTAAAAGAATAGGATTAAGAGGTTAAAATCGTCAGCGAAATCGCCTAAAATTTTGGCAATATTCTTAATTTTTTCTTTTTTTAGGACGTTGATAATCAATGTTCTCATCAGACTAATAAGTTGTGCTACGTTTTTAAAAATGGTCTGTAAAGTATCCTATTTGAGTGTCACATCTCTGATATGATTATTGGTCTCAATAGCCCAGTGATTCCGAATGCGTCCATAAATTTGCTTTGCATGGTCTGTATGAGCAATGAT
>JAYTON010000139.1:0-5950 GCA_043747725.1 Saprospiraceae bacterium | reverse complement strand
CAATTGGTAATCAGAGAAAAATTCTCCTTTTTTCTCTTTTAGAAAAGACAATATTTCTTCTTTGCTTGTCATATTTTTATGATAATGCGAATTTTAATTAATCTTTTTAACAAAGATAACCTTTGATTTTAATAATGAAAAAGATTTTTAGAATGAATTATTTCATTTAAAACAATGAAAAAAGCGGTCGATACCCCTCAGTATCCACTGCTTTTTTTACTTTTGCTAGTATGCACACACCCGAGCACATTCTCAAAGAGCATTGGGGCTTCGATACTTTTCGACCTTTGCAACGCGACATCATTCAATCCGTTCTCGACGGGCAGGATACGCTTGCGCTGCTGCCGACGGGCGGGGGTAAAAGTGTTTGTTTTCAGATTCCGGCTTTGTGTATTGAGGGGGTCTGCGTGGTGGTGTCGCCGTTGATCGCTTTGATGAAAGACCAAGTCGAAAACCTTAAAAAGCGGGGTATTAATGCCGCCGCCGTCTATTCGGGCATGTATTATAAAGACATTGACCGCATTTTAGACAATGCCGTTTATGGCGGTTTGAAATTCCTTTATCTGTCGCCCGAACGCTTAATGACGGAGTTAGCCATAGAGCGCATCAAACGCATGAAAGTCAATCTTTTAGCCATTGATGAAGCGCATTGTATCAGTCAATGGGGTTATGATTTTCGCCCTTCTTATTTACAAATTGCCGCTATCCGAGAGCATTTGCCCAATGTACCCGTTTTGGCTTTGACGGCGACGGCGACGCCTGAAGTGGTGCAAGATATTTATGAAAAATTAGAATTTAAACGAGATGCTGATAAAAAATATAGAGTTTTTCAACAGGATTTTAATCGTGCTAATTTGGCTTATGTGGTACGAAATGTAGAGGATAAAGAAGCGAAACTCTATGAAATCCTTTCAAAAATACCAGGCAGCGCGGTGGTTTATGCTCGAAATCGTAAGCGAACAAAGGAATTAGCCGCGTTTTTAATACAACATCAAATTAAAGCCGATTTTTATCACGCAGGACTTTCGCCAGATGAGCGCAATCTCAAACAAGATGCTTGGATAACGGATAAAACGCGTGTCATTGTCGCTACCAATGCTTTCGGGATGGGCATTGATAAACCCGATGTGAGGACGGTAGTGCATATTGATTTACCAGATTCGCTCGAAGCTTATTTTCAAGAGGCGGGACGTGGGGGGCGTGATGGAAAAAAATCTTACAGCGTTTTGTTGTATAATAAGGCGGATGCCATGAGTTTGCAATATCAATTTGAAATGGCATTTCCTGATATGAAGGATATTCGACGCACTTATGAGGCGTTAGGCAGCTATTTGCAATTGGCAGTCGGCGGCGGTAAAGGAGAAAGTTATGATTTTAATATCGTGGAATTTACAGAGCGGTTCAAATTGGATTTATTGAAAACATACTCTTGTTTTAAAGTGCTTGAACAAGACGGTTGGGTCGCTTTTACTGAGGGGATATTTATTTCTTCAAGTATAAAAGTGATTGTGAATCGGGAAACGTTGTATGATTATGAGCTGAAAAATAAAGGTTTTGACAAAATTATCAAGGCTATTTTAAGAGCTTTTCAAGGGGTGATGACGGATTATGTGGATTTTAATGAACAGCGATTGGCGCAGTTTCTACAATTGTCCGTCATGGATTTGGAGAAAATATTGCACCGTTTTCACTTGGATAATATCATCGAATACCGTCCTAAAAAAGATAAGCCCCAACTGACTTTTTTACGTGAACGCGCTGATGCTCAACATCTTACGATTGATTATACGCTCTATATGTTCCGTAAAAAGCGGGCGGAGTTTCGTTTGAAAAAAGCGATTGAATATGCGGAATTGGGCATTTGTCGGTCGCAGCAATTATTGCATTATTTCGGTCAAATTGATGCGAAGCCTTGCGGCGTATGCGATATTTGCCTTGAAAAAAATAAAGATGAATTGAATACCAATGATTTTGATATTTTTAAAGAAAAGATAACAAAATTGCTCAAACGAGAGGCTTTAGGCTTGAAAGACATCGCCGATTCTTTCTCTGAAAAACACCGCACAAAGGTGATTCAAACCATCGGTTTTATGCTCGATGAAGGCATTTTGAAAAAGGAAAATGATAAATTTGAGTTGGTTATTGGTTATTAGTTATTGGTTGAATTGACCATAACTCATCACCCATAATTAATAACCAATAACTAATAATTGCTTATGGGTTTACTTAAAAAGAAGATAATTTTTACGGTGACAAATGATTTGGTTTATGACCGTCGAATGATACGCATTGGCGAATCATTGGGGACTGAGGGGTATGAGGTGGTATTAGTTGGAAGGCAACTCAAGGATTCACAACCTTTTAATAATCAATGGATTAAATATAAAAGATTTAAACTATTTTTCAATAAAGGCAAATTCTTTTACTTAGAATACAATCTCCGTTTGTTCTTTTGGCTACTCTTCCAACGCTTTGATATTGTCTGCGGTATTGACTTGGATACTATTTTACCGTGTTTTTTAGTGTCTATACTGAGGGGGGGTAAACCTTGCGTATATGATGCACACGAGTTGTTTACAGAAGTGCCAGAAGTTGTTCGGCGACCTATGATTCGGCGGATTTGGTTAGGTATTGAAAAGTTTGTTGTGCCGAAATTAAAATATTGTTACACCGTCAGTCAAAGCGTGGCGGATGAATTTGAAAGGCGGTACAATATAAAATTTGAAGTTATTAGAAACCTCCCCAATCGTCAACAAGCCCCCCGACCCCCAAAGGGGGAGTTCGACAATCACCCATTACCCATCCATCACCCATCACCTATAATATTGTATCAAGGCAATTTGAATGAAGGGCGGGGCTTGGAAACAGCCATTGAAGTGATGCAAAATATTGAAAATGCAGAGTTGTGGATAGCTGGAGATGGTGATTTGGGCTTGATACTGAGGGGTATGGTCAAGGAGTTGAAATTGGAAAATAAGGTCAAATTTTTAGGTTATGTTCAACCAAAAGATTTAGCAAATATTACCCAACAGGCTACCATCGGTTTGCATATTTCAGAAGATAAAGGTTTGAGTTATCAATACTCTTTAGCCAATAAATTTTTGGATTATATACAAGCCGGTATTCCTCAAATATGCACACAATTCATTGAGTATCAACGACTTAACGATGAATACAATGTAGCGATTTTAATTAAAGAAACAGACATGTCCTTGCTTTTAAATGCTCTGAATCAATTACTGAATGATACAGCACTGTACAGAACATTGCAACAAAATTGCATTGAAGCTGCTACTGTTTTGAATTGGGAAATGGAAGAGAAAAAGTTGATTAAGTTTTATAGTTATATTCCCTTATTTTAGCTCATTGTAATACACAACTATTTTTATCTTTATGCAATCATTTCTAAAAAATCAGTTAAACAGCATGGAACGTTTTAAAAATCAAGTGGCGGTCATTTCAGGGGGTGCGGATGGCTTAGGCAAAGGTATTGCGGAGCGCATAGCATCGGAAGGTGGAACGGTGGTTTTGTTGGATATTAATGAAATATTATTGAATCAAACAGTCGCTGAATTTAAGGCAAAAGATTCTAATGTCATTGCGAGGCACGAAGCAACTGAGGGGTACTTAGTGGATGTCTCGGATGAAAAATCTGTCGCATCGGCAATGGAACAAATCGAAAAGAGCTTTGGCAAAATAGATATTATGGTCAATTGTGCAGGCATTGTCGGTCCAACCGCTACAAAAATCACGGACTATCCCGTGGAGGCATACGATAAAGTCTATCAAGTCAATCTACGCGGCTCATTTTTAATGACCAAATACGCCCTCAAAGCCATGGAAAAACGAAATTATGGACGGATTTTGCTCTTGGCATCCATCGCTGGCAAAGAGGGCAATCCCTTCATGACGGGCTATTCGTCCATGAAAGCAGGGGTGTTGGGCTTGGTAAAAGGCGTCGGCAAAGAATATGCGAACACAGGCATCACCATTAATGGGCTCGCCCCTGCAGTCATCCACACCGCTTTGAACGACAACACCGCCCCCGAACAAATGGCGTATATGGTCAGCAAAATACCGATGAACCGGCTCGGCACGGTTGAAGAAGTGGCGGCTATTTCCGCTTGGATTGTGTCTAAAGAGTCCAGTTTTAATACAGGTTTTATATTTGATATTTCGGGGGGACGGGCGACTTATTAGTTTTAAATCCTCTATTATAATTATCTTGTCCAAGAATTTAATACCATAAATAATGACTGAAAAAATAACAGCCATCCTGACGGGTGCAACGGGCATGGTCGGCGAAGGTGTCTTGCACGAGTGTCTGCAACACCCCTCAGTATCAACAGTATTGGTAATTAATAGAAAGCCTTGTGGCGTAGTACATTCCAAGTTGAAAGAGATTATTCATGCCGATTTTTATGACCTTAATGCTATTGAAAGCCAATTATCGGGTTATAATGCTTGTTTTTTCTGTTTGGGTACATCGTCCGTCGGTATGAATGAAGCGGATTATACTAAAGTCACTTATACCCTGACAATGCACTTTGCCAAAACGATAGTAAAGCATAATGCCAATATGACTTTTTGTTTTGTTTCAGGCAGTGGTACAGATGGCACTGAAAAAGGTAGACAGATGTGGGCAAGGGTGAAAGGCAAAACGGAAAATGACTTGATGAAGCTGCCATTTAAGGCGGTCTATAATTTCCGTCCGGGCTTTATGCAGCCCACGCCGGGCTTAAAAAATACCTTGAGTGCGTATAAGTATATGAGTTGGCTGTTTCCTTTTTTACAGCCTGTGTTTCCCAAATATATGTCCACTTTAGGTGAAATCGGTTTGGCGATGATTCATGCTGTCACACGCGGGTATCATAAGCCGATTTTAGAGGTGGTAGATATTGTGGTTTTGGCGAAGTAAAACATACAATTCTATAAAATAAAAACAATACAATCATGTCCATCAAAAATAAGTTTTTAGCCGAACTCAAACGCGAAGCCGGCAGCACCCGCAAGATGCTCGACAGAGTGCCCATTGATCAACTCACTTGGAAACCGCATGTCAAATCTAACTCGTTAGAGCAATTAGCCAAGCATATTGCTAATCTGCCCAATTTGATAGTCGCTGTCATAACGTTGGATGAAAGAGATGTTTTTAACACGGGCGTACCGCCTTTGCCACCTATTGAAACCAAAGAACAATTGATGACATTCTTTGAAAACAATATAGAAAAAGCTATAAACGCCTTAGAAAATGCAGACGATTCAAAGATGCAAGACCTCTGGACATTGCGAGCAGGCGAACGGGTGATTGTGTCTGCTACGCGCGAAGAGGCGATTCGCTTTATGTATTTCGGTCACAGCATTCACCACAGAGGGCAATTGAGCGTTTATCTGCGGTTGTTGGATGTGCCGGTGCCGGGGATGTATGGGCCGACTGCCGATGAGGGTCTATGATAATTTTAAAGGTAAAACAACAAAATGTCTATGAAAAAACAATTCCTCTTGGTTATTTTTTTATCTCTTTTTATAAAAACGTATGCCGAAGATGGCTATGATTTATGGCTGCGGTATGTGCCTGTAAAAGATAAAAAGCTATTGACTGAATATCAAAATCAGATAAAAACCATTTCAATAACAGGCAATTCTGAAATAATAAAAGCAGTGAAAGAGGAACTGGAAAAAGGCTTATCAGGTCTTTTAAATAAAACCATCCCCCTCAGTAAAAATGGTAATTTAGTGATTGGATTACCTTCAAACGTACCTTTTATTTCAAGTTTAAAATTAGAAAAAGATTTACAAACCATTGAAAATGAAGGTTTTATCATCATTTCTGTCAATAAAAACATTATTATCACCGCGAATACTGAGGGGGGTGTTCTCTACGGCGTTTTTCATTTCTTAAGGCTCATTCAAACAGGTCAAAGTTTGAATAATTTAAAAATTATTGAAA
>JAYTON010000138.1:0-2277 GCA_043747725.1 Saprospiraceae bacterium | reverse complement strand
TAGTTTTTTCATGATTTCGATTTTTTAAAATGATTTAGAATTGACAAAAATATTTTTTGGGATAAACAAATAGGTGACTTTTAGATCAACATATATAATTGGTTAATACTTTACAGAGTATTAATCTTAACCATTTATTTCAATTAATTTTATGACAAAATTAAGTAATTGGTTTGATATACGTAGATATGATAATTTTATTATTCAAAAACCACTTTCTTAATCGCAACAGTATTCGATTTTTCAAAATAAGCGCGTACCCAAAAGAGTCCTTTACCAATATTCTCTTTTTTCAAAATATAGGTATGTTGATTTTTAAGTTGAGTTGAAAAAACTGTTCTGCCTGTTACATCCAACACATCAATTTTGATAGGTTCATTTTTACCATCAAAATCCAACGTGATAGCCTCTTGAGCAGGGTTAGGGAATGTTTTAAGTGATTGATTATCAAGCTCTTGCGTTTTAGAAGCGAGGCTATTAACTTTGATTTGCAAGACATAATAATTGGCTAAACCCGCCGATTCAAATGTATTATCTTCCAATTTGAAAACAATCATGTAAGGCATTTTACGGGCGTGTTCTTCTGTCACTTTCCAACGGAAGGAATCTGATGTAGCCGTTTGATAACCTTTGTTGTTGTTGAATTCAGCTTTGTTATTGGTGACTTCAAAAGCACCGCCTGTGGCTATTAGTTTAAACAGTTTACCATTGGCATCTTGTTGAATTTTAGATTTCAAAACCAAAAACACTTCTTGACCAGCTTTTACCTCTACTAACTTTGGCACTTCAGTTCCTATTTCAGGCAATATACCTGTTCTACCTTCTATCAAAATTTGCATATCCCGAACAGTAGAATCTATCGCGACACTATTTCGATACGATATAACTTTGATGGCAATCGCATATTCGCCCGCTTGTTGAGGACTATTCCAAGTTAATTCTCCTGTTACTTCATTCAGCGTTATTTTATTATTGATGCCAGGTCTTATTTTATCTGGAAATTCATACAGATTCACGGGCGTATTAAAATCCATCATTGGTGTAATCAACCGATAAGCAATACTATCATCTTCGCTATCAAATGGATTAATAACATGCTTGAAAGGCACACCAACAATACCTCTATCAATGGGTGCATTGAGCAATATCGGCGTAGAGTTTTTAAGTGTAGCAGATACTATGATAGACGTTTGAATATAAAAAGCGGCAACATCACTTTGTGGATAATTGACATTCAAAATACCCCCATTTCTATTCGGATCCATTGAAGAAATAGTGTAATTGCCAAATTTATCGTAGCGGTGCGTGAAAGTATAGACATTTTTTTTGACATCATTGGGCAATAGTTCACCATTATTATTGCTGCGTTTTATCGAATCTATCGTACCATCACCCCAATTAATGACGAGTTGGGTTCTATCAGCAGGTAAAGATGAGGCTTTGGTGTAGGTGAAGATGGTCGCTCGGCGTGTCAAGTTATCAATATATTCCACTTGGATTTCTCCAGCTCGATTGTGGGTTGCAAAGCTTTTGAATGGTGCAGCTAAGAGTAGAATGATTACAGCTTTGAAGGCATTTATTGAGATTTTCATGTGCGATGAGTTTAAGTAGTTAAAAATTAAGTTGTTTGACTTGGTAAATTTATAGGATATAATCTGTAAAGGCAAATGGAATTAAATTTTATGAAATCAAAATGCAACATTGCTTTTTATTGACCGTTCATATTGTTTTTAAATATATTATTAACAATTTAAAATAGTTAAATACAATGGCTACTCAAAATGCTGGTCATGCGCGCAATGTCGCCAACTTCAAAGAAGTAATTATTATTTTGAACAACTTGAATGGCAAATGGAATCCTGTTCAAGATGTTTTGAAAGTGCCGAATTTGGAAACCTTTCATTTGGCTTGTGAAGCTAAATTATCGGCATTCAACGTTGCTCTGTCGGTGGATTCTATCAAAACCGATTCGCGATCTCAAGCCTACAAACCCCTCAATGATTTATTGACGCGCACTTTCGCAGCGATGAAAAGTTGTGGTATGGATGCTTCTATCATCGAGCGGGCTAAAACGTTGAAAGACTTAATCAGTGGCACCAATGTCGCTCAAGCCACCCGACGCAGACAAAAAGAAACTGAAAAGCTACAATTGATGGCTGTTACTGAGGGGGTAGATTTGCCTGAACAACCTAAAGCACATTCAGTCTCTCAACAATCTTATGATGAACGCCTCGACAATTTTGAGAAATTCATTACCCTTCTCGAAACGGCGGCTAA
>JAYTON010000137.1:0-3045 GCA_043747725.1 Saprospiraceae bacterium | reverse complement strand
TGTACTCCAGACAGAATCGCCTTCAATGCCTTCGCTGCTGCGATATTTCCCTGTGATATGGGTATTATCCAATTTATCTACCTTCGTGACGATGCCTTTGGCATCCACAAATTCATCGGCTTTATCAGACGGATGCTCCAATTCACGCGCTAATCTAATGGCAAAAAAGCCATCTTTTACATCCTTAAAAAGAACAGTATCAGCGAGTGCCGTGAGCTTAGTGGTGCGGTCAATAATGCGTTTATCGCCGATGGCGTAAAAATTAAACGTGGTTGTTTCTTTCAAAACAGTTTTGCCTTTACCATCCGCTACAATCCAATCGGCAGTAACGACCAATTCACCCATATTTTTACCGCTTTGCGCTTTCACAATTTGGGTATTTTTGATGGTGCCATATTTTGAACGGTCTTTGATAGCCGTTGAATTATTCCAAAAATCAAAGCCATTCACAGACTCATAATTGAGCCATTGACCTACATGATGTGGGTGATCAACGCGCTCTCCTGCACGTGAAGCAAGCGGGTAGCCGCGCGTAATAATCGTTCCTTTTGCTGTATAAATCGGATACAATGAGTGCTTTTTCAAGACCGTATCGCTCGGGAAAATGAACGATGTGAAGGGTTTGCCATCGGCTAAAACATCTACTTTTCGTTCACTTTTTTTAACGATTAAAGTAACCTTTTGAGCTGATAGGCAGGTATTAATGAGTAGGGAAAACGAGATAAAAAAGGTGTAATTTTTCATTGTATGATTGATTTTTATGTTAATTTTAATGATTGCCAAGTGACTAATTGCCAGCCTTTGCCTTTGTTTTTAATATAAACAACCGTATAACGCAAGTGTAATACAGTTGATTTTCCATCCACAGGCGGCTGTGTAATATTGATAACACCATTGACAACGGCAGCTTTTTGATTGTTGTATGGGCGAACCGCTATCTCTTCCACGTCTATTTTAGCATATACACTTTTACCTTCTTTGATAGATTTAATATAAGTCGTCTTGCTATCTGTCTTGCCACTTGAATGAACATAGAGTAAATCATCGGCAAATACTTTTTCTAAAAAAGCATAATCTCCCTTGACTTGCGCTTCAAAACGCTGTCTTTCAAGGGCTTCTACTTCGGATTTGGCGGCAACTTCCTTTTTATTAATGGGGTTTTGAGCCATTGATAATTGGCTGATGGCTAATAAAAGCGTGCATAAAATGTAATTTTTCATAATAAAAGATTTGTTTTTATTTAAAAAATAGGTTCAATACTGAGGGGGTATGCTGTATTTTAAATTTCTACCTTCTGCATTTTAGGCACTAAAAAGTGCATCACACTCCAAGCAATTAAATACAAACTGCCACATATTATAAACATAATATAATAACCCGTTTGAATACTGCCGATGCCTTTATAATATTCAAACAAATAGCCTGCACTTTTAGATACCATGATACCGCCGATACCCCCTGCAAAGCCACCAATACCCGTCACCGAACCCACTGTTCTTTTAGGAAACATATCACTCACTGTTGTAAAAATATTAGCACTCCAAGCCTGATGTGCAGCCGCTGCAAAGCCAATAAAAATAACGGCATACCACATATTGAAACTTCCGGCTACTTGTGCAAAGACAACAGGTACAGCACAGCAAGCATAAATAAACATGGATGTTTTGCGAGCTTTGAATACAGCCCAACCGTTTTTGATAAAATTCATAGGCAACCAACCGCCAAAAACACTGCCCACCGTTGCTATCGTATAAACCAAGGCAACGGGCATGGCTAAATCGGTTTTAGTTAACGCATATTGCGCTTTTAAAAAACTGGGCAACCAAAACAGGTAGAACCACCAAACGCCATCCGTCAAAAATTTGCCTAAAGCAAAAGCCCATGTTTGTTTGAATTGTAGCAGCCTGAACCAACTCACATTGTCCGTTGGCGCGTCATCTGCTACGATTTCATCTTTATCGCTGTGGATGTAGTCAAATTCAGCTTTGCCTAACCGTTTTTGTTTAGAAGGAATTTCATATAAAACAAACCAGAAGAACAACCACAATAATCCTATCGCTCCTGTAATAACGAATGCCATTTTCCAACCATAATTAGCGGCAATATAAGGGACGGTCAAAGGCGCAATAATAGCCCCGATGTTCGTACCTGAATTAAAAATACCGGTTGTAAAAGCCCTTTCTTTTTTAGGAAACCATTCCGCGGTAGTTTTGATAGCTGCTGGAAAGTTACCTGCTTCCGTGATACCCAAAGCTGCGCGCGCAACGAAAAAACCTGCCGTACTATTGACTAAAGCATGACCCATAGCCGCTAAACTCCATGCAACAAGAGAGAGAGCATAACCCATTTTGGTGCCCAACGTATCAATTAATCGCCCCGCACCCATCATGCCTACCGCATAGGAAACTTGAAACGCCACTGTAATATTGGCGTAATCGTTTTCAGTCCAATGAAATTCAGCATCTAAATACTCTTTCAAAAGGCTGATAACAGCCCTATCCAAGTAATTGATGGTGGTGGCGAAAAAGAGTAGGGCGCATATTGTCCAGCGATATTTACCAATTGTGTCGTTCATTTTTTAAGTTGATTTTTCGATAGTCAAAATAGGCTTGTTTTAAAATTTAAGCTTTTATAGTCTGAATCAAAGCCAAGACCGCCCGCGTAGAAGCTTCAATCGTTGCATAATCTTTGGCTGCCATCAAATCTTTACTAATCAGTTTACTACCCATGCCGACGGCGCAAACCCCTGCTTTGTACCAGCCTTGAATATTTTCTTTAGTCGTATCAACGCCGCCCGTTGGCATAAAAAGGAGGTTGGGGAAAATGTCTTTGATGCTGCTCAAAAATTTAGGTCCGAGCATATCGCCGGGGAATAATTTGATGAATTTGACTCCTGCATTTTCAGCAGCAATAATTTCTGATGGCGTCATACAACCCGGCGCATAAAATATGCCTTCGCTCACTGCATAATCGGCTACTTCTTTCACAAAACCCGGACTGACTAAAAAATCCGCACCGACTGCCATATAACTTTTAGCTTGCGCC
>JAYTON010000136.1:0-3718 GCA_043747725.1 Saprospiraceae bacterium | reverse complement strand
AATGGGCAAATTTATCGTCTTCCAAGTGGTAAAATAGTGATATCTCCGGGTTTATATAAAGATACCGCTCGCAATACTGAGGGGTGCTTTCAAATATTAGAAGTGAATTTGTCAACCACTGGCGGTTTGAATAATAATGTGAGCGTGAAAATATGTGAAGGTCAAAACTATAGATTGCCTAAAGGTAAATTAGTATCAGCATCTGGTATTTATCGAGATACATTCAATTTGTTAGGCGGCTGCGACAGCATAATTATCACTAATTTAATAATCAGTGCAAAACCTAAATTAAAAATTGAAATAGGCAAAACTGAAGAAATTCAAGAAGGCGATATGCTACCCATAAGTGTTAATCCCGTTGGCAGCATTTATTCATGGTTCGAAAATGATAAAAATATTTCACAAACTCAATCAAATTTTACATTATTGGCGAAAGGTGGAGCTAATGTATATAAAGTAATAGTTAAAACAGACGTTTGTGAAAGTGAGGATTCTATTAAAATATTAGGTCTGCCAAAAATTGAATTGCCTAATGCTTTTACACCCAATGGCGATAATGTCAATGATTATTTCACAATAGTAAGTAAAAGTAGTAGTGAAGACATTTACAAAATTGAGAGATTTATAATATTTGACAGATTTGGTAAGCAAATCTATTCAAATGAAAATGGTTTTAGAGGTTGGGATGGCAAACTAAATGGAGAAGAAATGATGTCAGATGTTTATATCTATTCTATCAAAGTGCGTAGTCCTGGAGGAACGCTATTTAATTTCAATGGAGATGTTACATTAATCAGATAGCTTAATTATTTTCTATAATGGATAATTTTTTATTGTAACTTTGTGGCTTCAAAATTGGAATGATTTGATAAATCATTCCAATTCTTTTTCAACAAACTAATTGTTCCACGTGGAACTTTTTTATTAAAATACTGAGGAGTAGATAAAACTATTTCTCTTTTTAATTTTTCTAAAAATGGAGATGACAAATCCAATTATTATAACTTCACCACGACATAGGACTGGAATTAAAGTATTCGCTCCGGCAAGTGTAGCAAATGTTGCTTGTGGCTTTGATGTTTTAGGTTTTGCTTTGGATAAACCCGGCGACGAAATAATCGTTAAATTTTCTGACACTCCGGGTCTAAAAATAACTAAAATAACAGGTGGAAAATTGCCATATGAGCCTGAACACAACACTGCAGGTTACGCAGCTCTTAAATTATTGGAATTTTTGGGAGAATCTGAACGTGGTATCGAAATGGAAATTCATAAAAAAATGCCTTTCGGAAGTGGCTTAGGGTCGAGCGCTGCAAGTGCTGCTGGTGCTGTTTTTGCTGTCAATGAATTACTGAAAAGACCTCTTGAAAAGCGTGATTTATTGAAATTTGCTATCTTAGGGGAAAGCATTGCCAGCGGAGCCATTCATGCAGACAATGTTGCGCCTTCACTTTTAGGCGGCATGACGCTCGTCCGAGACAGTGAAACGCTTGATGTTCATCGTATTTTCACACCACGAGGCTTGTATGCTACAGTTATTTATCCCAAAGTTGAGATACTGACTAAAGAAGCTCGGGCAATGTTGAGTGAAAATGTATCATTGAAAAGCATGGTCAAGCAATCTGCCAATCTTGGTGCATTTGTTATAGGGATGTTTAATTCTGATTTTGAATTGATAAAGCGTTCACTTCAAGATGTAGTTATTGAACCACAACGTGCTCAATTAATACCTTACTTTTATGATGTAAAAGAAGCTGCTTTGACTGTGGGGGCATTGGGTTGTAGCATTTCAGGATCTGGCCCATCTATTTTTGCATTAAGCCAAAATAGCATTATTGCAGAAAATACTGGGGAAGCCATGCAAAAAATATATGAAAAGCATAAAATTGCTTGTGAATTGTATATTTCACCTATCAATTTGAATGGTACAACTCTGTGCTAATTTGTTCCACGTGGAACAAATATTTAAACCAATTATTATGAGACTTTATAGTACAAAAAATCCAAGTAAGTTCGTGTCCTTGAAAGAAGCCGTATTCAAAGGATTACCCGATGATAATGGCTTATTTATGCCTGAGTTTATCCGTCAATTACCTACTTATTTCATCAAAAACCTCAAGGATCATTCCTTTCAAAGCATTGCTTTTGAGGTGGTACGTCATTTATTATCAGGCGGAAGTTCATTAGGAAATGAAATCATACCCGATAATGACTTGCAAGAAATCATTAAAAAGTCTATTGATTTTCCTGCACCCGTGGTCCGCTTACATGATGACACACATATTTTAGAGCTCTTTCATGGACCATCATTGGCATTTAAAGATTTCGGTGCTCGTTTTATGGCGCAACTAATGTCTTATTTTAATAAAAAAGGTGATAAAGAGTTAGTCATTTTAGTAGCTACTTCGGGAGATACAGGTGGGGCAGTAGCTGCTGGTTTTTATAAAGCGTTGGGTATTAAAGTCGTTATTTTATATCCAAGTGGCAAAGTTAGTATGCTTCAAGAAAAGCAATTGACGACTTTAGGTGAAAATATAACAGCATTAGAAGTGCAAGGAACTTTCGATGACTGCCAAGCTTTAGTTAAAAAAGCGTTTTTAGATTCTGAATTAATATCAAAAATACGCTTGAGTTCTGCTAATTCAATCAATATTGCTCGACTTATACCACAGAGTTTTTACTATTTTGAAGCCTATAAGCAAGTGGATACTAAGGGCAAACCTTTAGTATTCTCAATACCCTCAGGTAATTTTGGCAACCTAACAGCAGGGCTTTTTGCTAAAAAAATGGGCTTACCTATCCATCAATTCATTGCAGCGACTAACTTAAATGCTTCTGTACCGAAGTATTTAAAGACAGGAGATTTCCAATCACACCCCTCAGTACGGACACTTTCTAATGCTATGGACGTTGGCAATCCATCTAATTTTGCTCGCATGTTAGACATGTTTGGTTCCACGTGGAACAATATGGCAGATGAGATTAAAGGATATTCCTATAATGATACAGATACTAAGGCTGCTATGGTTGAGGTATTTCAGAAATATGATTACATCCTTGACCCACATGGAGCAGTGGGTTATTTAGCTTTAAAGGAATATCAAAAGGAAAATGATGTCGTTGGGGTCGTATTAGAAACGGCGCATCCTGCAAAATTCTTAGACGATGTTGAAAGTATTTTGAATAGAAAAATTGACATTCCAGAAAGATTAGCTTCATTGGCTGATAAAAAAAAGGCGTCAATACTGAGGGGTATAGGTTTTGAAAGCTTCAAAACTTGGCTTTTAGAGAACTACTAACAGTGAAACTTATATTAATATTTTGAATAGGTTGTTCCACGTGGAACAACCTATTTTGTTTATTGTTTAAAGTACGGCAATTATTAGACAAAAAACAACTCCCTGATCAGAATTCTGTATAATTTTACACGCATTTAAATTGTAAATTATATTACCAAACCAATCAAATTTTATTGAATGAAAAAGAATATTCAAAGAACATTTGTAGCGATTGCTTTGATCTTAATTACACTTCCTATACTGAGGGGTCAAGATAAAGCAAAACCTTTTGACGACAAGTTTCGTCAGTTGGAAGAGATTCTTCCAACACCTAATAACTATCGTACTGGTTCTGGAGCACCTGGACATGAGTATTGGCAACAGCAAGCTGACTACAAAATGAAGCTGGAACTTAATGATGAGAAGCAACAAATTTTTGG
>JAYTON010000135.1:0-3749 GCA_043747725.1 Saprospiraceae bacterium | reverse complement strand
ATAGCACATAGAAATGCATGAACATTGAATTGACTTTTGGCATTATCATAGGTTGATAAATTCAAGCCATGAGCCGCATTAGCGCCTACATGACAACCTGAAGTTGCACATTTATAATCAAAAATCGACTTGATGTTGTTGGTATAAGTCGGTGTAGAGCCTGTACAATCGGCTGCACTAATGTAAGTGCTGTTCGCAGCGCCACCATCAACGATTTCTGTTTTTTTACAAGCTTGGAAAGTGAGATACAAACAGGCTGAATAGCCCACGATAAAGAAGATTTTTTTCATAAACTTGAATGGTAATGAAGTGTTGATAAATTATTCAATACCTTAATTTACGGTGGTAAGGTATTAAGGGTTTCTTATTGAATGAAAGAAAATCGCGATTTCTTTAAAAAACAAAACGTATCAAAAAGTTATTTATTCGTTAATAACATCTTATTTCACACCTCAATATCTCATACGGTTGTGGAATTTTTAAATAGTTTGCATCTATATTTTCAAATTTATTTAAATTATAATCGTTAATTTTAACACTTAATCAAAAAGTGAACCCTGATGAAAATAGTTAGTCGTATTAAAATCTATTTTTATCTTAAAACTAAAATTGTGAAAGAACATATGAAGAAACTATTTTTAACCTTCTTACCCGTGTTGATGCTTTTCAACTCCCTCAACGCTCAGAATATGACTGCCCAAAACGGTGATTACGCTACTGAATGGAAAGAAATCCAAAGCCTCGAAGAACAAGGCTTACCCAAATCGGCTCGCGATAAAGTAGATGCATTGTACATCCGCGCTAAATCAGACAATAATGCTTCGCAAATCATCAAGACTTTGATTTATCGCTCAAAATATATCACTGAGCTTGAAGAAGATGGTTTTGTGAAAGCTGTCAGTCAATTGCAAGATGAAGCCACACGCGAAAAATTTCCGACCAAAGCTATTTTGCAATCCATGCTCGGTGAATTATATGCAGGTTATTTGGAGAACAACGTTTGGCGTTTTAGAAATCGCACAACGACTGTTAATTTCAAACAAGATGATATTCGCACTTGGGATATTGAAAAATTGAACGCCGAAGCCGCACGTCTATACCGTGAAAGTATTCAATACGATGCTTCGCGTAATATGCCGATTAGTAATTTTAATGCTATCACTTCCGGAATCACTCAAGAAGATGACAATTTGCGTCCGATGCTTTATGATTTTTTAGTCCATCGCGCCATTGATTTTTTTATGAATGAAAAATCATATTTAGCGAAGCCAGCCTATAAATTTGAGTTAGATACTGAGGGGTCATTCAGCGCAGCCGAAAATTTTGTCAATCAAAAATTTGATTCAAAAGATTCGACTTCTGAAAAGTTATGGACTTTAAAATTGATGCAACAAATCATCAAAAGCCATTTGGAAGATAAGGATCCGGCTGCTTTGATTGATGTGGATTTGAAGCGTTTGGCGTTCGTTCATGAAAATGCGGTGATGGATAATAAGGATGATTTATACATCAAAGCCTTGGAACTATTGCAACGGAAATATGTCAATAACCCCGCTTTTGTAGAGATTTCCTTGAAAATGGCGAATTATTACTCCGAAAAAGCACAATCCTACAAGCGCAATCCTGAGAACATTGGTAAAAAAGATTACAGCATTGCTTTAGAATTGTGCAAAACTGCCGTTCAGCGTTTTCCAAAAGCGTATGGCGTGAAGGCTTGTCGGGCTTTGGTTCATGCCATTACACAACCTTCTTTGACCATCAAAACGGAGCAAGTCAATGTGCCGTCCAAGCCGATTTTAACGGCAGTGGATTATAGAAATGTGGATTCTATTTATTTTAAAGTCATCAAAGTCAATGAGAATATTTTAAAAAGGAACTTTGATACCGATGAACAGCGCCTTGCGTATTACAACAGTTTGCCGTTTGTGAAAAATTGGTCGGCGAAAGTGCCGAATGAAGGCGATTATAACCCCTACTCTACGGAAGTTAAAACAGATAAATTGCCTTTAGGAAATTACCTTTTAATAGCATCCGATAATGCGCGTTTTCAATTAACCAATGGTGGTGAAGTCAATCGCACTCATTTTTATGTCTCCAATATCGCATTTATGCAACGGACGGAGGAAGGTGAAAAGGAAATCATCGTCGTGGATAGGCTCACAGGCGCGCCGATTAAAGGTGTAACGGCTGAGTTTTGGTTAGCCAAATACAACCCTAAAACCCGTAAAGATGAAGTCACCAAAGCGGCTACGGCGGTCAGTGATTCAAAAGGTTTTGTCAGACCAAAATTGACGGGTAATGATTATTACACCATGAAGTTTATTTTTGGAAAAGATACATTAGCTGTTGGTGAAGGTTACTCTAATTATTCATATCGCACCCCCTCAGTAAAAACGCAGTTTACAGAGTTCTTTTTGGATAGAGCGATTTATCGCCCAGGTCAAACGGTGTATTTCAAGGCTTTATTGATTGAAAAAAGTGAAAAAGGTGTGCCTAAAATCATCCCTAATCGGGCGACTAAAATCACCTTTTATGATGCCAATCAACAGAAAGTCACTGAATTGGCTTTGACTTCTAATGAATATGGTACTCTGAATGGCTCTTTTGTTGCCCCGACAGCCGGTTTGTTGGGTATGATGCACATTGGTTCTGATTTGAATGGCGATAAATATTTTAGAGTTGAAGAATATAAACGTCCTAAGTTTGAAGTGAAAATATTGCCGCTCGAAGGCACTTATGTTTTGAATCAAGAAGTGCAAGTGAAGGGCAATGCTAAGTCATTTGCAGGCTCGAATGTGGATGGAGCGAAAATAGTGTATCGCGTAACACGCCAAACGCGCTTCCCATATTGGGGTGATACTTATTGGAAAATATTTCCTTCTTATTCACAAGATGCCCAAGAGATTGCACACGGCGAATTGACGAGCGATGCTAAAGGGGAGTTTACAATTCCCTTCAAAGCGATTCCTAATAAAACGATTGCGGCTAAACAAAAACCGGTTTTTGAATACAATATTCAAGTAGATGTCACGGATATTACGGGCGAAACGCACTCGACCTCTACGACTGTGAGCGTAGGCTACACGTCTTTGAATTTGACTGCCGAAATTCCTGAATTGATTAATCGGCGAAAGGTAACGCCTTTAAAAATTAACACCCTTAACCTCAATGGGCAGCCGCTTAAAGCAGAAGTCAAGGTAAGGATTGATTTATTGACCTCGCCTAAACGCCCATTTATCAAGCGTTATTGGGAAATACCCGATACGCAAACGATGGATAAAACGGAGTTTAATCGCTTTTTTCCTTTGTATCCTTATAAAAATGAGGATGAAATGGCGAATTGGTCAACGAAGCGCAAGGTATTCAGTGGTAAAATGCAAACCACCGTACCCCTCAGTAAAGAAGGCAATTTGATCAATATTCCCGACATGCGGAACTGGGAACCCGGTGCATACCGCGTCACGCTCAACTCGATGGATGCGTCGGGCGATAGCATTCAAATCGTGGAACATTTTACCCTCTATGATGTGGCTGATTTGCTCGTGCCGATTAATAAAACACTGTTTACGGTATTTGAAAAGAAAACGGTTGAGCCTTACGAAGACGCTATATTTTATACAGGTACGGCTGAGGAAAACCTCAGTGTCCTATTTGAAATAGAGCGCGATGGTAAAATTGACACTCAAAACTGGATGGACATCAGAGGTTTTCAGAAAATGCTGTTTAAAATTATGGAAGAAGATAGAGGA
>JAYTON010000134.1:0-2925 GCA_043747725.1 Saprospiraceae bacterium | reverse complement strand
TCATAAGGTAAAAACTGGGTTCTATTGCGGCTGTTACTAATTTTAACTGCTTCGCTGGACATCAAATTCCAATCAGCATTTTTTTTAGAATTATTGGGTTGACTGCCATAAAAATATTCCATTTGAGGCTCAAAATTGGTGGTCGGTATTTTGACCCCCAATGAGCGATTATCTTTTAAATTGACGGCTTTACCATTCTCCAAGAAAGTTTCTATTTTAATCATTCCGCCGCTATTAAGCAAGCGGTTTTGCGCTGTTGTAGTAAGGTTTTCAAGCAACATATCCGCTTTGGTCAACACTTCTTTGACACTAAATTTAATTTTTGTTCCCACAGGGACATCAAAACTTTTGGCTGGTATAATAATGAGCGTTCCATTGGCGCACAAAATAGACGTATCACTGTCGGTTTCAATTAAAAAATCTTGAGTTGGATTGCTCAACTCTTTAAAAAGTGTTGATATACTGAGGGGGATACCAATTTCTGTAGAGATTGTTTTTTCAAGCGTATTTTGACTGCAAAAAGCGACAATATCCACGCGCCTATTCTTCTTTTTACCCGAATGACTCTTGTTGTCAGCAATCGGCTCATTTTCACCGAGAGCCATTGCATCGAATGACGTGGGCGAAATAGATTGAATCAAAAAGTAGCTTTTGACGCTGGCAATACGTTTTTCAGACAGTTTTTGATTGTAATCATTGCTGCCATCGCTATCTGTATTGCCTTTAATGACAATATCATAGTAGGGATACTGTTTCACATTCGTCAGAAAGGCATTCAATATATTTTTACTGTCCTGCGTGAGTTCCGATTTGTCAGTTGCGAAATATACTTCTGTATATATTTGATGATTGGTTTGAGCAGAAAGATGAGCGATGCTCAAAAGACATCCGATGGTGATAATAAGTAAGCGGTTCATTGCTAAATTGGTTTTAGAAGTAAAATAAAAGCTGTTTTTCACACTTTGATAACTTCATAATCAATTGAAATATTTCATTAAACCAATATTTAATTTTAAATGTTAGATTTATACAGAATTTTTAATATAAAATCACACACCCTCAGTATCTTGCTTAGAATTTAATCAATTTTGATAGTGAAACAAATAAAATTGTTCAATAAAGATGCATTTATCACCGAGAGAAACTGAAAAATTGCTCCTCTTTTTAGCAGGCGAATTGGCTGAAAAACGCAAGACAAGAGGCTTAAAACTCAATTATCCAGAAGCCATTGCCCTCATCAGTAGCCGCTTGCAAGAAGCCGCGCGAGACGGTCAAACCGTAGCGGAATTGATGCAATTTGGCACAACAATTTTGACTCGCGAAGAGGTCATGGAAGGCGTTCCAGAAATGATTCACGATATTCAAATAGAAGCAACTTTTCCCGATGGAACAAAATTAGTCACCGTTCATGACCCCATTAAATAACTCATTTTCTCATCCTTAAAATTGGATATGCAATGATTCCTGGAGAATATATTTTAGCGAAAGGCGATATAGAATGCAATGTCGGGCGATCAACTGAGTACTTAATTGTTGTCAATACAGGCGACCGTCCCGTTCAAGTGGGTTCGCATTTTCATTTTTTTGAAGTCAATAAACAAATGGCGTTCGACCGTGAAAAAGCCTTCGGCATGCGCCTCAATATTGCGGCGGGAACGGCTGTACGCTTTGAGCCAGGCGAAGAAAAAGAGGTGGAATTAGTGACATTCGGAGGCAACCGTACAGTTCATGGTTTTAGCAATTTGACTGAGGGGATGACCACTGATTTAGCGGTTAAAAATGCAGCTATCAAACGGGCTAAAGAACAAGGTTTTAAGTTTTAATTGAAAATAAAGTATAAGTCATTGAAAATCAAATGAAAGTGGATATGAGTGCGAAGAGACTGTCTTGAAAAATTGTTAAATTAATTAATCACTTTTAGGGCAGTCTCTTAACGCAATACACTCTTTCACACCATAACTCTCTCACTCATCGCTATCTCCAACGATTGATGAGCAGCCACATGTTTCTTTTCGCCATAAATCATCACATCTATCGCTTTATCGCTGAGATTTTGCACTTCAACAGCATTTTTAGTCACTTTCACTTCCAAACTGGAGCCTCTGAAACGGACTTTAAACGCAATTGATTGCCAAGCATTCGGTAAATAGGGATTGAAGTGAACCATGCCATCTTTCACGCGCATACCCCCAAAGCCTTTCACGACCGACATCCAAGTGCCTGCCATTGAAGTAATGTGCAAACCGTCTTCCGTGTCATTATTATAATCGTCGAGGTCTAAGCGGCTGGTGCGGAGATACATTTCGTAAGCCTTATCGTAGTTGCCAATTTTAGCAGCTAATATAACGTGGACACAAGGCGAGAGCGACGATTCATGCACCGTGCGCGGTTCATAAAAATCGAAATTGCGCTTGTGTGTATCCAAGTCAAAATCGTCTTCAAATAAGTAAAGTCCTTGTAAAACGTCTGCCTGTTTGATAAAACAAGAGCGTAAAATTCTATCCCACGACCATTTTTGATTGATGGGGCGGTCTTGCGGACGTAAATCATGAATAGTCAAAAGGTGTTTGTCCATATAACTGTCTTGCTGTAAGAAAATACCGAGATTTTTCTCTTCTGGCAAGAAAAATTTATCGCATATATCCTTCCATTTGGCAACTTCCGTTTCAGGATTAAAATGAGTGGTATTTATTATAACTTGATATTGTGCTGGCATCGTTTGTTTCACATAATCCAAGGCTTCCATCGCATAGCGCATACACCAACGCGCGATGTAACTCGTGTACCAATTATTGTTAACATTGTTCTCATATTCATTCGGTCCCGTCACGCCATGCATCACATATTGATTACGCATCGTTGACCAATGCACGCGCTGCGCCCAAAACCGAGCAATGCCAATCAGCACCTCCAGCCCATGTTCAG
>JAYTON010000133.1:0-4237 GCA_043747725.1 Saprospiraceae bacterium | reverse complement strand
GAAGGCAGATTGCCCATTGGTAGAGCCTGATTGAATGCATATAAGCGGGCGATTTTTATATTTTAAAACATGCCACGCCTTGCCCACCGAGGTATTTTTATCAATACCCGTTTTGAAAATCGGCTCTTGCGTACCCCTCAGTATTGTGTACAAACTGGTGTCTTTTACGCCTAAATTTGATTTCATAAAATCCAATAATTCAACCATATTGGCTTGAATGCCGACTGAAAATTTAAACGTTTCGTTAAATTGCCAATTGGGAACGGCGACTTGGGCAGGGCTATAGCCTTGTGCATATGTGATGGAGGAATTATCTGTGCGCCTTTCAAAATTTTTCAAAGCCGACATGCCGCCTTTATTTTCTATAATTTTTTCTAAAATAGCATGGTTGAGGTGTGAATACAAGTATTTCCCCCTTTTTTTCAAATCTATGGAATCTACTGTTTTCAGATATTCAAAAAGCATCCCCTCAGTATAATCCTCATAAGGTTGGTTTTTATCGCTGTCATTACGCCCAAAACCATCGGGGAATTTCGGCAAACCACTTGTATGCGTCATTAATTGAAGGAGTGTGATGCTGTTGCCCATCAGAAACCTATGTTCAGGTTTGAGATAAATATTGAGTGCTGAATCCAAATGGAGGATACCACGCTGTGCCATCAATTGTGCTACCATGGCGGTATAAGATTTTGTAACACCGCCGATTTCAAAAATAGTTTGCCCATTCGGCTTAATTTTCGACACCTTTGAGGTATGCCCATAACCGAACACCCACGAGGAATCATGGTCGACGCAACCAATGACCCAGCCCGTTATTTTTGAGGTATCCATATCCACTTCATAAGCCATCGCTTTTTCAATTTCACTTTTCAATTCTATACCATTTTGAGCATAAATAGTTGAAAATGAAAGCATTATGAAATTAAAAAATAATAATAAAGATTTCATGAAACTTCAAATTAAAAATGATTAATGATAAATGATGAACGATGAATGTGCTAAATTTTAAAATTCATCACTCTTCATTTATCATTCATCATTACAATCAGGCTTCGCCTATTTTTATATAATTTTTATACTCACCGATGCGCCAACCTGTTATGTTTTCAATAAAACGAGATAGTTTTTCTTTGAATTTGAGCGGGCGTTGAGTCGGGTCAAAAGAGAATTTCCAGTTCATTTTATTGATACGCGCTTGCATAACTGAGGGGTGCGTACCCTTGAATAAATCTACAGCATCGGTATTGGAATAATCAAACGCTTCCACTTCTGGTATTTTTTCTTTAATCTCAGCGTCTGAATGCCATAAACGATTGAAATTCAATTGTTTAAGTTGTTGTTTATCAGGTGGACGCACCCATCCGTAATGATGTATGTACGCATCCAAAAGCCGGACTTTGAGTTTTTTATAGTTTTTTCTAAACCCTTGAGCATCTTTAAAAGAACGAATGATTTTATTATTTTTTATAATACGAATTTCATGCCGATACCAACCCCTTGCCGTACCGATATAATCATAAGAGCCATAAAAGTGGCGATATTTAAAAAGCAACCCCTCAGTATTGGGATCATTTTTCCACTTTTCAAGGGCATTTTTAATAATAGGATAATACATTTCAGGCAGAACTTCATCGCCTTGAATATAAAAACACCAATCGGCATCTGCACCCACTGCATCAAAAGCCTTATTAGTTTCTAATGCCAAAACTTGACCGCCTTCGCGTAAAGTATCATCCCAAACTGTTTCGATAACGCGGATTTTAGTCGGATGAATACTTTTCACCAAAGCCACAGTATCATCTTCCGAATTGCCGATAGCAACGACTATATAATCGCACAAAGGCAAAATAGACGATATGGCTTCTACAATAGGATAGTCATATTGGATGGCGTTCCGAATAAAAGTAAAACCAGCTACAGTCATAAAAAAATAATTAAAAGTAAAAATGAAACAAAATACACTTGTAAATCCTTGATAATCAATGAATTAAGATAGCAATAATTTTTTAGTATAACAAATCAAATTCCTATTAGGAGAATATTGGTTAGTTTTACACCTAATTTTTTGCAAATATCATTAAATGGCGGCAGCATTTTTTAAATTTTTGAACAATATTTCACGCATCAGATGGCTCTTTGTTGTCTTGATTATGGCATATATCGTCAGGGTTTTGTTTATAGGGGCAGGCGACTTTGCTGTTTATTACGGCGCCTCCAAGGCTTTATTTGATGCCAAAATGATATATCATTTGCCTTATCCTGTAGGCGAAAGCACTTGCGAATACAGTTACTCCCCTTTTTTTGCATTAATTCTGATTCCGCTTTCAGTATTACCGCTTTGGCTCGCTGACTTGCTTTGGTTGCTTCTCAATTTGTTGTCACTTTTCAGAATATTTGACCTTATTGTGGTTTTTTTAGGTATAAAAAAAAACCTAACACGAAAAGAATATAGGTGGTGGGTTTTTCTTACTTTACTTTTTTCCGTGCGTTTTATTCTTTACAATTTTGATTTGAGTCAAGTGACTTTGATTCTACTTTGTGGCTCACTCGAATCCCTTCGGTTGGCTATCAAAAGGCAGTGGATAATGGGTGGATTCTTACTGGCGGTGGTCATTAGCATCAAATTAATGCCGTTGGTCATGCTGCCGTATTTATTTTATCGCCGCTTTTGGCAAGCAGGTTTGGCAACTTTATGTTTCCTTTTGCTACTAAATTTGACCCCCTCAGTATTGTACACTTGGAATAGCTATCAGAGCCTAATGATAGACTGGTTTTCTGTTTTGAACCCGATGAGCGATGATTTTACTATCAGGCAAAATGCCGTTGAAGAGAGCATCCACAGTCTTTCAAGTTTTATTCCTGCTTTTTTCACCGCCGATATTACGCGCTACGGTTTGCGAAGGCATTTCATTGATTTGCCTAACGAAACTATGATTATAGTATTGAATATAATGCGTGTATTTTTTATTTTACTCACCTTATTTTTCTTGAAAACCAAGCCATTTCAACAGATAAATGATAAAAAACGCTTGTTTTGGGAGTTTAGCTACTTGATGATTGCCATCGCGCTTATTTTTCCACATCAGCAAAAATATGCTTTTATTCTTATTTTACCCGCTGCTGCTTATGTGTTGTATTTTATATTAATAATGAAAAAATCTAAATTTTACTTAGAAAAACCCCTGCTTTATCGAGCGCTCATTGGTTTATTAATCATCGTTTGGCTCTTGACAACAGCTTCTACTGACGGCATCATCGGGCGCAAGCTCTACGAATTTGGACAATATTTTAAATTTATCACTTGGGGAACCATGCTCTTGATTGTCCCTTTACTTTTAGCAAAACCTAATCTGATACAACGTTCAGCAAACTTTTAAAGTTTCTCGAACGTTCGCATGAGCCGCTATGAATTGATTACTTTTACGTGTTTTAAAATGAAACTCAACCCTGTATGAATATTCTTAATTTTAAGATAAACGAAAAATCATTTTATTTCATAACATTAATCATCATTATTTGGGTAGGTATGCGCCTTGCAGATGCACCCATGGAGCGCGATGAGGGCGAATATGCCTACGCAGGATGGCAAATACTGAGGGGGGGCTTGCCTTATGTGGATTTTTACAACATGAAATTCCCAGGCACTTATTTCTTTTATGCTTTAATATTTAAGTGCTTCGGCATCTCTATTGATGCCGTTCGGTTGACGGTTTTGGTTCTTAATATTCTCAGCTCTTTTTTTATCATCAAAATAGCCAAAAGCCTACTGGACGAGGAGTCAAGTTGGATAGCAGGAGGTGCTTTTTTGTTTTTGAGTATGAGTTTTGGAGCGCAAGGGATGATTGCTAATACAGAGCATTTTGTGGTATTTTTTGCGATGCTGGGTTTATGGTTGTTTATAGAAAAAATGCCATTTGCAGCGGGTTTTCATTTGGCAATCGCTTGTATTATGAAGCAACATGGTGTTTTTTACTTGGGATTTGTCTTCTTTTTTATATTGATGCAGCATTTTCAAATGAGGAATCTTAAAAATATGATAGCCAGTATTTTATGGTTTTGCATGGGATATATTATTCCGTTCGCAGTTTTTTTTTCCTACTTAGTGTTCAACAATATTGTACCCAATTTCTACTTTTTTGCTGTTGAATATGCCTCCGCTTATTCCGCTATCGTAAAACCCACATTCAAATATATATCAACCTATAAATACCTTTTTATAGATAATCCTTTGTTTTGG
>JAYTON010000132.1:0-3947 GCA_043747725.1 Saprospiraceae bacterium | reverse complement strand
GGGGGTATTTATTTGAATCAGGTGCTGTGTTAAAAACCTCAATCCACCCACCCCTCCGGCTTTATTTGCGTTCTATACAGCCCTTCTACACATGGGGGCGTTGAAGGATAGGGATACGGATAAGGTGGAAATTCATCAGGAATGACCCGGCGAATGACGCCCGGTATTTCTTCAGTCATGTCGATATAAATAATCTTTTTTCGAGAGGAAAACACATTTAATACACCTAAAACCTTTTCATTTGGATTAGTAATCCCTTTAATATTCGGACTAAAAAGTGTCTGAGCGGGTACATCAAACAGTGACCCATTCGATTGAGTTTGTTTTTCAAGTGACTTAAAATATGTAAAAGCGGTTTTTGTAATAGCGCGTTGTTCTATTTTCAAATAATATTTATTGGGTGGTGTTTGAAAAGGCACGCGAGCAACAGAAATGCGCATATTTTGTCCATTCACTAACTTATCTGCTAAAACATTAATCTTCTGACTTGGCTCAATGCCCCAACAATCAGTAGCACAAGGTAAATTAGCAGGCTTACCCCGTAAATTAGCCGTGCCGCAATAAAGAGTCCGCACATAATGTACCCAATCCCATTGATAATAATTGCCTTCGGTAGCAAAATCCTTAGTATAAACATATACATCGAAGGCATTTCGCAAAGGATTTGACGCAGGATAATCCAAATCTTGTTTGAAGATAGCGGAAATAGAATCTATTTCAGGACATTTAGGCATGGTTTCAGGCGATGATTCGTACGTCTTACCATCTGCATTTACAAATAATTTATACGTTTCGCCAACCACGCCGTGAAAGTTTTTATTCTCAATTTTATTAGTAAATGGCACTCTCACGCCTTTGCTATCTTCAACGTAAATTTCCGCTTTTACTTCTGGTGGCAACGTATAAACATTGGATAAGGAGATTTCATCTATTGAATATTCCACCGTCACTTTGCCATAAGTATCCGTCAAATCAGCATTAATTAATAAAAAACGCTTTTTAGTGGCTTGCACATAAGAGTCAATTGAATATTGACAGCTTGTAAATGAACAGAGCAATACAAAATAAAACAGTTGTTTTAGGCACATATATTTTTGAATAAGCATCATTTTATCGTTTAATAATTGGATAAATAAAGATTATAATTTTGTACTGATTACATATTATTCAAAAGTGGCATTAAAAGTCAGTGACACAATCGGTGCAGTGAAAACGCTTAATTTATAAGGCTTGATGCCAAAACCATTGGGTTTAAAAAAATAAGAATAGGCATTTTTACGACCATATAAATTGAAAATAGTAAAAACCCAATTGCTATTAAACCGTTGTTTTTTAACTGCCGGAAAAATTGACCAAGAGAAATCCAAGCGATGATAATCCGATATCCGGTCGTTGTTGCGGTCAGTAAATACAGGAATAAAATCATTTTTGACACGGTAATAACTCACAGGGGCGGTAAACGGTCTGCCCGTACTGTACACAAAAGTAAAAGAAACAGACATGTGTTTTTCTGTTTGAAAATTGGTTACAATATTGAGTGCGTGTGGTTTATCAACTGCTGAGGGAAACCATTTTCCATCATTGAGTTGTTGTGTGGTGGGAAAATCGCCTAAAACTTGTTGCAACGCCCTGGAATAAGTGTAACTCATCCAACCGGTCATAACTCCTTTCTTTTTTGATAATAAAAATTCAACACCATAAGATTTTCCTGACCCCCTCAATAGTTGGGTCTCAATAGTTGAATTTATCTGCAAATCGGCGCCGTTGGTATAGTCAAAAATATTTTTCTGTTGACGATAGTACAATTCAAGGGAGTATTCCCAAAAATTTTCTTTTGAATCATTGAAATAGCCGAATGTAAATAGATCGCTTTGTTGCGGTGCAATGTATCGATTTGACAATTGCCACCTCGAATTGGGCAAGGGTGTAGTATTATTGGATAATATCTGGAGAAATTGATTAGTTCGATTATAACCCAATTTTAAAGAACTTTTATCATCCAATTTATATCGCACAGCCAAACGAGGTTCTAATTGAGTATAGCTTTTTTCAACATCATTTTTTCTTAAAGCGAGTATATTTTGAATGCTTGTGATAGATTTTGGTTCATTTTGATTATAAATAGGCAAAATGTATGGTCCTATATCGAAATATTGTTCTAATCGTACCCCAACGTCCATTGATAATTTATCTCCAATATCAAACTCATCCGATGCAAACAGTGCCAATTCATAAGCTTGCTGTGGTTGCAATTTGACTGTTGAAATGATTGAGCCGGCCGGCGGCAATAAATTACCGGCTTGAATATCATATCTAATGGCACTTATTCCTGCATTAATACGCTGTTTTGGGGTAGGAATAAAAGTTAATTCCGCTTTAACATTTTTATATAAAATCTCAGTGGTCAAATTTAACGCAGCTGGTCCATCAGCGACATTTATTTGTGTGGCATATCGTGAAGACACGCTCAAGAGATTGAAATTGAGGCTTTGATTGAAATAATGATTCCATCGCAGGGCAAAATTTTGATGCCCATATTTTATAGTTGCTTTATTTGCCAATGAACCCGCAATTTCAAAAAGAGAATCGACAGCATATTGGTCATGACTCAAGTAACTTGAAAAAGTTATGTTGTCTTTTTCAGTAGCATTGAACAAAATCTTATTGGCAAAATCATAGAAACTGGCGTGGTTGTTAGGAAGTGGCGTCTTAGTTGGCGAACCGAAAGCGGTGTTATAAAGGCGAATTAAGTATTCATTATAGGACAATCGAGCGGATGTCAAAACAGATAATTTTTCTTTAATAATCGGGATTTCCATGTTAATTCTATTAGAAATCAAACCGATGCCCCCTTTGAGTTTAAAAGATTCTGTACTCGGTTCAGTCATCTTAACATCTAATACGGAAGAAGTTCTCCCACCATACCGCGCAGGCATACTCCCTTTATAAATAGCCATTTCGCGAATGGCATCCGTTGGAAAAAGTGAAAATAAACCCAACATATGGGTCGGATTAAAGATGGGCATGTTATCTAAATAAATCAAGTTTTGATCGACATTGCCTCCCCGTACATTAATGCCATTGGCACCTTCTCCGACTGATGTAACGCCCGGTAACATTTGCATACCCCTCAGTATATCCACCTCGCCAGCCGCAGGTGGCATTTTTTGCACGGCTTTCATGCTCAATAAATTTACGCCTAAAGCGGGCGTTTCTACTGTCCGCACAGAACCTTGACCTGATACTATTACTTCTTCTAATTGATTCGAGATATTTATCATTTCAATATCCATATTCATGGTACCCTTCAATATAAAACGCCATGAATAAGGCTTATAACCCACATATCGAACATTGACAGTATGCTCTTCACAAGTCGAATAGATCGTAAAAACACCGTTACTATCAGAAGTAACGCTCGTTTTTTTGAAATCGAAAGTTATTGCTGCACCCTCTAAAGGTTTACCCGTTTCCGAATCTTTTACTTGACCGATGAACGTACATTGCGCTTGCAGGGCTACATTCGGGCATAAATAAAGAGGAATAAACAGTAAAAAGGCGTTTTTAAAAATAGCCATATTTGTTATGTTATAGTTGTTGAAAAGACGGTCAAACGGGTTTAACCTTGTTTAAAAAAAAAGTAATTAATCATTATTCCACCCTCTTTATCGCTGTATTTTTCAACCAAACAAGAGATAATGGTTTTGCAGAAACTTTACCCATCCTAAAAAAGCTGCCCAGCACAATATCCTCTCGCCCATCGCCATCCAAATCCGCCACATCCATGACCAACCATCTGCCTTGTGCACTATTGGCGAAGGTGGATATATTGAATGTACCATTGCCTTTATTTTCAAAAAATAAGAACCCCTCAGTAGGATGGTCTTTGCTATCCAAAAAGAAGGCAATCGTTGCCATATCTACATCGCCATCGCCATCAAAATCTC
>JAYTON010000131.1:0-4514 GCA_043747725.1 Saprospiraceae bacterium | reverse complement strand
ATGAGAAACTGTGGCTATAAAGTGCGTATTTTCAACATCCCGCTCTTGAAATGGCGTAATATTTCGCAATAAAATGACTTTTCCAATGGCTTTTTCTTTGCTTTTGATGTCTAAAATGCTTTTTTCAAAATAGCTTTCTCTTTTATTAGAGAAAATTTTTAAAGATTTATCTGAATGATTAGTTAAAAGAGAGCGTAATAAATCATTTTTCAAAGCTACATCAGGCGCATACTTGCCTATCATATCGTCTTTCGTTAAACCTAAAACGGCACACCCCTCAGTATTGACGAATAAAATTCTGTTGTTTTCATCCAAGCCGATGAGCGGGTCATTCATGTTATCGATGATGGTTTCGATGCGCTGTTTTTCAAAAATGAGGTTGGCTAAATTGCTGTGTTCGTATTCATCGAGCCGTTGAGCCATTATATTAAAGGCAGTTGCTAATTCGCCAAATTCATCTTTTGAAATGAAATTCAAGCGTTCATTATAGTTTTTATCGGCTACTTTTTTGATACTTTCAGTCAATTCTCTGATGGGATTAGCGATGTAACCAGGGAAGTTGAAGATGAAAGAAAATGAAAAAAGGAAACAAAAAGTAGCCACTAAAGCCATCAATACAATAGCATCTTTCGCTGTTTTTTCAGCATCTTGATTCTTCCGAATAATTAGGCGGCTGTTCAAATCTAATATATCATAAAGGAGTTTATTAAGCGTCGATATAATGTAGTGTGTTTTATTAATGTCTTGATTTTGAATGTCTTTTTTTAAAATTTCAAAATTCAATCGCACGTTTTCAGTGAGCTCTTTTTCTCCTATTTCTGTAACGTTTTTTTCTTGTTTATTCAAATTTTTATCGAAATCTGTCATTAACGGAGCAATCGTAAACGCTGACAATTGGTTTTCATCACTCAGTTTCCTAATGTCGTCAAGCGATTTAAGCATATTTTTATTGAACTCTAAAGACTCAAAATTGGCTTTCAGAATGCCCCGCATATTTTGTGAAATGCGATGCAAATTATACGTCCCCAGTCCACCAATGAGTAGAAACATACCAAATAAAAAGAGTAAGCCTAACGAGATTTTAGTTTTAATTTTCATTTCAAATAATAATCATGATAAAATGACCAAATCAATATCCAAAGCAGCCATTTTTTTTAATAATTGATTAAAAATACTGGTGCTGATGATGATTTGCAAGAGATTTAAATGTGGCTTACCCAAACAAATTGTTGTAATTTCTTCACGTTCGGCTATCTCCACAATTGTTTTAGCAATATTATCACTTTGTATTTTCAACACTTCCGCACCTAATTCTAAAGCCAAATTGAAGTTATTAATTAAATGTCGTTGTGTTGCCAAAGGAATATTGTCACCGCTTTCATGAGCCGTTTGAACATACAAAACCCACCATTTCGAGTTGTAATATGCTGCCAAACGAGCTGTTTTACGAATCACTGTTTTAGCAGTTACATCATTTGAACTCATGCACGCCAAAAACCGTTCGGGACGCAATTTGATATTTTTCGGAATTTCATTGTCTATTTTCCGCTCTACTTGAGAAGCCACCTGCCGCAAAGCCAAATCACGCAACTGTAATATTTTTTCAGATTTGAAAAAATTATTTAGCGCAATTTCAACTTTAGACTTATCGTAGATTTTTCCCTCTTTCATTCGAGTAATCAGTTCATCAGCCGTCAGGTCAATATTGACAACTTCATCTGCCATGTGGAGTACCTTATCGGGTACGCGTTCGCGGATTTCAACCCCTGTTATCCGTTCAACGTCTCTATTAATGCTTTCCAAATGCTGAATATTGACTGCTGAAATAACATTAATGCCCGCATTCAGAATGTCAACCACATCTTGCCACCGTTTTTCATTTTTAGAACCTTCTATATTTGTATGCGCCAACTCATCTACAATCACAATTTCAGGATGTTGATTGATGATATTTTGTACATCCATTTCCTCCAACTCTTTGCCCTTATAGAAAAGTCGTCGCCTTTCTATAATTGGCAACCCCCTCAGTATTTCGACGGTTTCAGCGCGCTTATGCGTTTCTACATAGCCAATTTTAACATCTACACCGTTGCGCAAAAGGGCGTGTGCCTCTTGTAACATGCGGTAGGTCTTCCCCACCCCAGCACTCATGCCGATGTATATTTTGAATTTTCCTCGCTTCGATTGTCGGATGAGTTCGAGGAAATAATTGGCGTCTTGCTCAGTCATTCTTTGTCAGACATTAGAGAATTAGATTTTAGACGTTGAAAATCAATCGGTTATGAAAATTTTATGGTTTTATTTCAAAGCATCTAATGCCAAATTTAAAGATAAAATATTGACAGTTGGCATTCCAATTATAGGTTTTGAGGTTTGTCTTTCTACTAAATCTCTAAGTTTATCTTCAGAAATGCCTCTACTTTTAGCAATTCGAGGTATTTGAATCAAAGCCCCTTGCGGTGATAAATGAGGATCAAGACCACTCCCCGAAGCAGTGACTAACTCCGATGGTATTTGAGCCTTTTTTACTGAGGGGTTATGCACGAGGAAAGTATCAATGCGTTCTTGCACCGTTTTCATATAATTGGGATTGGATGGTCCTTTATTTGAACCACCCGAAGCCGCAGCATTATACCCGACAGCAGACGGGCGTGAATTGAAATATTTATCGTCGGTAAAAGATTGCCCGACATTGGCAAAGCCGATGATGTGACCATCTTTTTCAACCACTTCACCGCGCCCATTATTAGATGCCAATTGAGCAATTGCCCAAACTGATAAAGGGTAAATGACTGAGAACAATATCAAACAAAGAAAAGTCAGCTTTAAAGCTGGGAATATTTGAGATTTCATGATTTTACAATTTTAATTATTTAAAAAAACAACCCAACTAACAAGTCAATCGCTTTGATACCAATAAAAGGAACTATCACACCACCCAATCCATAAATCAACAGATTTCTTCTAAGCAAGGCACTCGCACCAATCGGTTTGTAAGCCACGCCACGCAATGCCAACGGAATAAGCATGGGTATAATCAAGACATTAAAAATCACCGCTGATAAAATCGCTGATTCGGGAGAATGCAAACCCATGATGTTGAGTTGTTGCAAAGCCGGTATTGAACCGATGAACAATGCCGGGACAATGGCGAAATATTTAGCCACGTCGTTGGCAATTGAAAAAGTGGTCAAAGTGCCGCGCGTCATCAATAATTGCTTGCCAATCTCTACGATTTCGATGAGTTTAGTCGGGTCATTGTCCAAATCCACCATATTCCCCGCTTCTTTAGCCGCTTGAGTACCTGAATTCATCGCGACTCCTACGTCGGCTTGAGCGAGTGCTGGCGCATCATTTGTCCCGTCGCCCATCATTGCCACGAGCTTGCCTTGTGCTTGCTCGGCTTTGATATAATTCATTTTATCTTCCGGTTTGGCTTCGGCAATAAAATCATCCACCCCTGCTTTTTCAGCAATGAACTTGGCAGTCAATGGATTGTCACCTGTCACCATCACTGTTTTGACACCCATTTTGCGGAGGCGTTGGAAGCGTTCTTGAATGCCCGTTTTAATGATGTCTTGCAATTCAATAACACCTAAAACACGCTCATTTTCAGAGACAACCAAAGGCGTTCCACCATTTGAAGAAATCATTTTGACCCATTCAGCCGTTTCTTTCGGAAAAATATTACCTGCTTTTTCAGATAAATTTCTGATGGCATCAAACGCTCCTTTTCTAATGCGTTGACCTTTCAAATTGATACCACTTGACCGAGTTTCAGCAGAAAATTTGATGAATTCAGCAGTTGTATCATTTTTAATACTATCAGAAAATGAAGAAGGCATAATAGTACCTTTTTCTGCTGCCAGTTCAATAATTGATTTGCCCTCAGGCGTATCATCTGCCAATGAAGAGAGGACACAATTTTTTATAAAATCCATTTCTGAGACGCCCGATGCGACATAAAAATGCGTGGCTTTGCGGTTGCCGATGGTAATGGTGCCTGTTTTATCCAAGAGCAAAACGTCAATATCACCAGCTGTTTCTACTGCTTTTCCTGATTTTGTAATCACATTCGCCCGCAAAGCCCTGTCCATACCAGCAATACCGATGGCTGAAAGCAAGCCGCCAATAGTTGTCGGAATCAAGCAAACAAAAAGAGATATAAATGCTGCAATCGTAATAGGTGTCTTCGCATAATCTGCAAATGGTTTCAAAGTGATACAAACGATGATAAAAATTAAAGTAAAACCTGCTAAAAGTATGGTTAAAGCGATTTCATTGGGCGTTTTTTGACGGCTCGCTCCTTCCACAAGGGCAATCATTTTATCCAAAAAACTTTCACCCGGATTGGTCGTTACCAACACTTTTATTTTATCAGATAATACTTTTGTACCGCCCGTCACGCTGGATTTATCGCCGCCTGCTTCGCGGATAACGGGAGCTGATTCGCCTGTAATGGCGGATTCGTCAATTGTTGCCAAACCTTCTACGATTTCACCATCGGTTGGAAT
>JAYTON010000130.1:0-29385 GCA_043747725.1 Saprospiraceae bacterium | reverse complement strand
GCGTTTTACCCCGCCAGCCCTGAGTATGAAAGTCCGTTTTATGAATTATATCCCCTTTTTAGAATGGGCAAATCTCATGTTAAAGCATTTTAAACGTATTCCAAAACCAATAGTCCCTGAATTACAGTTTTTAAAAGATAATCAAGTATTTATATTAGAACTGACGGATTTGTTCTACAATGCTAACATGATAGGCATTTCTCTAAAAAATGAAGGCATTAATCTTCAAACTCAAAAAGAGGCTTTGAAAACTTTGAATGATTTAGTGAAAAAATACCCTAATAATTCAAGGGTCATGGAGTACTCAAAGGGTATCAAGTCTTATTTTGACCAAACGATACCTGTTTATATAAATGTGACCTCAAAAGATAATAGCAGCCCCCATTTTTCTCAATCACTCATAGCTTCATCGGATGTGATTGAATCTATTTTTGGAAAATTAAAACATAGGATGCCAAACGACCTTAAAAGAGAATTTTCACTGTTAACTTTGATAATTCCGCTTTTTTGTCGAAAAATAACCCTATCTGATGTGTATTCAGCTATGTCAACTATTTCAATGAAAGATTTAGCCCAATGGAAAAGGGAGAATTTAAAGAGTGCCAAAGTCGTTTTTTTCAGAAATGCGTTTGAAAAATCTGTCAAAAATGGGGGGATAAAGGTTAAAACGGCTTAACATGCCAGTCCGAGACCTCTTACTGTTGTTGTATCCCTCAGTCATGCTTTCAGCTTGATGAAGCCAAAGGCATCATATTTTTAGCCTTTTTGCTTAATTATTGAAGCTATTGCCTCCAGCTTGCACGATATATGCTTATTCAACCACAAATCTTAAACCAATGAACAGATACGCTCGTAAATAGGGAGACCACACAAAACACACAGCCGCGCCTTTTTTATGGCGTATTTTGTGGGTTGTTTTTAAGAACAACCCGACCCAACAGATACCCGATGAATTATTTAGGTTATAACAGTTCTTACGTGCTAACTGTTGTTTACCGGCTTTGAGTGTTGCGCCATTGATTCTGATTTCTATTTTTTACCCGCTTATCGGAAATACTTTCTCCCCTGTCAGAAATACCCGCTCGCTGTATGAGGATGCCCCTTTGCTTAACGGAAATGTTGATCCGCTCATAAGAAATGTCGCTTCGCTTGCAGGAAATGCCCCTTCAATTAAGGAAAATATTCCTTCGCTTACAGGAGATATTCCTTCGCTTACAGGAGATATTCCTTCGCTTATAGGAGATGTTTCTTCGCTTATGGGAGATGTTTCTTCACTTATGGGAGATGCCGCTTCACTTATGGGAGATGCCGCTTCGCTTATCAGAAATGAGTGTATAAAGGTTCTTTCGCTGCGTTCAGAATGACAAATTGAGGGTATTTTACATATAGTGAATAAATATATTTTTGGCATATATATTGATAATAAAACTTATCGGAGAGCAAGGTCGCATTCCGATTTAAAAAAAATTCGATGAAAAAAAAGGTTCTGAGGTCGTACAAAAAAATGCCTCAAGGCAAGCTTAATAGCTTTGCCAATGCTGTTTATACCCGCATGTCAGAGAATGAACTATTCGTGGCGTTCAAAACTGAAGTGGATGATTTGAAGGCGGCAAATATTGCCTTTTCTACTGCCTTAACCAATGCTTCCGATGGTGGACGACCGCTCACTATTATCAAAGATAGGTGCATGGAAGTCGTTCTCGACAAATTGGATGACCTCGCTAATAGTGTTGACAAATTGGCAAAAGGCAACGAAATCATTATTTTAGCCTCTGGGTTTGAGGTAACTAAAACACCCGAACCCATAGATGAACTCACTACGCCTAAGAATTTTGAAGTGTTGAACGCACCTCGCACAGGTGAAATCAAAGCATCTTGGAAACCACAAGCCGGTGCAACCAACTATGGTATCCAATACCGATTGAAAGACGAAACCGAATGGAAAAATGGCACTTACACTTCCAAAAGTCAGGTTATTTTGAAGAATTTCGAGATGGGTGATTACGTATTCGTTAGAATTTACGCGATTGGTCGCGCAGAGCTTAAAAGCGATTATACTGAGCCAGCTATGGTACTTGTTCTATGAGTGAAAAACGAAAAGTGAAAAGTGGGGAGAAATGCACCAGAGGTGCAACATATCGGTAGCCGAAAAAATCTTTAATTGAATGACAACAAACGCCATATTTTAAGAGTGCCTTTCACCTTGTTTGTGATAGGCACTTTTCCATTTTTGCTTTTTATGTGACAGAATCCAATTTTCAAGTCTCTCCTTTTGTGTCGAAAATTCTATTTGTGTCAACAAATGCTTGTATTTAGCGAAATAAATAGTAATTTTGCAGCATATAATTAATCAAAAGTTTTGTATTATTATTAAAAATGAACGATGTTCAATTTTTAATGTTCAACACGCAGTATTCTTTTCTCCGCTATCGCAATCCATTCTAAAGAATTATTTCAGTCTATGACGCAATATATGGGTTTCTACAACTCAGAAATTGGGACAATCTTTTATGTCTATCACTGATTTTAATAAATTTTAAGAAAAATGTTTGCTATGAGCTCAAAATCCAAAACAAGCGGTTACGTGTCTAACCAAGTGGAATCTGTGAGAATGTTTAAAGCCAATTGGATGGAGGCATTCTCAAAAATTCATTTTAGTGTGCCATTATTTATCTATTTGCCGGTTATCGTTTGGTTTTTATTGCAGGCACAAGGCAACGGATGGTGTATTTTAGGTTTATTTATAAGCGGTTTATTTGTCTGGACGCTGACGGAATATGTGTTACACCGCTTTATTTTTCACTGGGTGCCGTCAGGCAAATGGGGCGAAAGGCTGCATTTTATCTGGCATGGCGTACATCACGATTATCCGAATGACCAATTGCGCTTAGTTTTGCCACCGAGTGTGAGTGTTCCTTTATCAACTTTGTTTTATTGGCTATTTCGCTTGCTTTTAGGTACCCCCTCAGTATATCCGTTCTTTTCGGGCTTTATTTTGGGGTATTTATGTTACGATATGATGCATTATGCCATGCACCATTTGAGATGGAACAATCCACTGTGGTTAAAAATAAAGAATCACCACATGTTGCACCATTATCAAGAGCATGATAAGGGATTTGGGGTGAGTAATCCACTGTGGGACTATGTGTTCAATACTACTTTTAAGTTGAAAAAGAAGTAATATTTTAGTAATATTTATTTAAATTCACGTTTTTTTAATTATTTTTAATAAAATAATAACCCCATAACACTTTATAACTAAATTTATACAACTAGCCATTGAATTTTTTTGAATATCGAAACCTACTCAAACAGAAAGAATGAATAAGAACCTACTGAATCGAGTAAACAGTTTTACAACGCCGAACGATTTACGTGAAGCTGGGCTTTATCCTTATTTTAGAGTCATCCAATCCGAGCAAGATACGGAAGTACTTATTGATGGTAAGCCCGTGCTGATGTTTGGCTCCAACTCGTATTTGGGCTTGACCAATCATCCCAAAATCAAAGAAGCGGCTATAAAAGCCACCGAGCGATATGGCACAGGCTGTGCGGGTTCGCGCTTCTTGAATGGCACACTCAGCATTCACATTGAGCTTGAGGAAAGACTCGCTGATTATCTTAAGCGCGACGCCTGTTTACTATATAGTACAGGATTTCAAGCCAATTTAGGCGCATTAGCGCCTTTGGCAAACCGCCATGACTATATTTTGATTGATGAAAGGGTACATGCTTCTATCATTGATGCTACTCGCCTATCGTTTGCCAAAGTTTTGAAATTTAGGCACAACGATATGGAAGATCTTGAAAAAATGATGGCGCGGCTCGACCCCTCAGTATTGAAGTTTATTGTGGTGGATGGCATTTTCAGTATGGAAGGTGATATTACCAGATTGCCAGATATTGTGCGTTTGGCTAAAAAATACAATGGCGTGACGGTCGTGGATGATGCCCATGCAGTGGGTGTAATTGGTGAACAAGGCATCGGTACGGGTTCGCATTTCGGATTGCATGACAGTGTGGACATTCAAATCGGTACTTTTAGCAAATCTTTTGCTTCGCTGGGCGGTTTCATCGCTGCCAACCACGATGTTATTGATTATTTGAAGCATACTTCCCGCTCATTAATTTTTAGCGCAAGCATGACACCTGCTTCAGCAGCTGCAGTGATAGCGGCTATTGATGTCCTACAAGCCGAACCTGAGCGTATTGATAATCTTTGGGACAATACCAACCACTCTATGAACCGCTTGCGCTATTTGGGTTTCGAGATTGGTCATACCGAATCGCCGATTATTCCAGTTTATATTCGTGACAATAATAAAACTTTTGCTTTCTCAAAAATGTGTTTCGATGCTGGTTTGTTCATCAATCCTGTGGTATCACCTGCTGTTCCGAGTGAAGAGTCATTGATTCGTTTCTCATTGATGGCTACGCACAGCACTGCTCAAATAGACCGCGCTATTGATATTATGTACGATTGCGCCGTTAAATTAGGTATTTTAGAAAATGAAAGCGAAGTCGTTTTAGTCAGAAAATAAAACTTAAAACCAGTGATTGAGATAATAAAATTAGATAAGGCAAACAAAAAGCAACTGACTCAGTTCATTGACTTTCCACATGATTTGTATGCCAATGATCCGCTTTACGTGCCAATGATTTTTATGGAGCAGGAGGCTCTGTTGAATCCGAAAAAATCACCTTTTTTCAAACATTCAACGGCGGATTACTTCCTCGCTAAAAAAGATGGTCAAATAGTAGGGCGAATTGCCGCTATTCGCAACAACAATCATATCGCTTTTACAGGCAAACAAGAAGGGTTTTTCGGTTTTTTTGATGTCATTAATGACTATGAAGTAGCCAAAAAACTCTTGGATATAGCGACAGAGTGGCTGCGTACTGAGGGGTTGACATCAGTCATCGGTCCCGCCAATTTTTCAACTAATGAGACGGTTGGTTTATTGGTTGAGAACTTTGATGAGCCTTCTTTTATTATGAATACTTATAACTCTGCCTATTACGTGGATTTATTAACTCAATATGGTTTTTCAAAATTTACTGATTTACTTTGTTGGGAATTAATGACGGCGGATATGAAGCAAGAAATAGTGGATGTGGCTGCTAAATTAGAATCAAGGTTGGCTGAAAGAGGTATTACAATTCGTAAAATCAACATGAAGAAATACAAGCAGGAAATAAATAGTTTCCTGCCTATTTACAACGCTTCATGGGCTGAAAATACGGGCTTTGTGCCGATGACGGATGCTGAAATTCTCCAAATTGGGAGCGATTTAAAAGCCGTTATTGACCCAGACTTCGTATATTTTGCAGAGAAAGATGGAAAAACTATCGGCGTTGCTTTGACGATTCCAAATGTCAATGAAATTCAGATAAATGTAAAACGGGGACGGCTATTTCCAACGGGTGCTTTGAAAATATTGTTTGGTTTGAAAAAAATCAAAAGCGTTAGAATCTTTGCTCTTGGAACGTTGAAAGAATATCGCCGCTTGGGTATAGATGTCTGTTTTTATGTCAAAAATATACTTACGGCGAGAGAGAAAGGCATTATTAGGGGCGAAGCATCTTGGATTTTGGAAAATAATTCCGGTATGAATCGCGCTTTAGAGCATATTGGTGGCAAAGTGTATAGAAAATACCGCTTGTACGAGAAAGCTATTTAACTATGAAAAGAATTTTGATTACCGGCGCCAGTGGTTTTATTGGCACTACTTTAGTGACGGAAGCCTTAGCAAAAGGCTGGGAGGTGACTGCTGCCGTCCGCCCTACCAGCGATAAAAGTGCTTTACAAGATCCGCGCATTCGATTTTTAGAATTGGATTTTAAAAATGAAAAAGACTTAAAACAAAAACTCATTGATGCAGGGCGATTCGATTACGTTATCCATAACGCAGGCACTACCAAAGCCGTCAATCGAGAGGGGTATATGGATACTAATGCTACAAATACCGAAAAATTCGTCAATATACTGAGGGGGGACGGTTTGATGCCTGAGAAGTTTCTTTTTGTCAGCAGTTTAGCCGCTTTAGGTCCTTTGAAAGGCAATTCTATTATCACACCTCAACAAAGCCCTACGCCTGTTACAGGTTATGGCGATAGCAAATTAGCCGCCGAGCAATTTTTAAGCAGTTTGAAAGATTTTCCTTGGGTTGCTATTCAGCCGACGGCAGTTTATGGTCCCCGCGATAAAGAAATGTTCACGTTTATAAAGCTTGTTAACAAAGGCTTAGAATTTTATATCGGAACTAAACCTCAAAATTTAAGTTTTATATATTCAAAGGACTTGACAACACAAATGCTTTCAGCTTTGGAGCGTGGTAAAGTCGGTAAAAAGTATATTGCTACTGATGGGCGTCATTACACCAGTGACGATTTAGGGAAAGCCGTTCGAGAAGCCATCGGACGCTCTACTATGAAAATAAAAGTACCCCTCAGTATAATAGGCGTTGTAGCGAGTATTTCAGGGCAAATCGGTAAATGGCGCAATATGGCTACCATGCTGAATAATGAAAAAATGAACGAAATCGGGGCTGAAAGTTGGTTGTGTGATGTATCTGAAACTTTTACGGATTTGGAATTTACCCCTCAGTACGACCTGTATTCGGGTATGAAAGAAGCGGTAAAATGGTATAAAGCGGAGGGTTGGATTTGAAAGGAATTATTGGTTATTAGTTGCTATAAACTATTGACAATCAATATTTTGTCAGAAATGATAACAGCGTTTATTCAAATCAAATTGAGTATTATGTATCGGATATTTTTAAAATATCCGATACGTTGGTGCCAAATAAAACCTAAATTAATAAATTTTCATCAAAGTTAGAAATCACTCCATATGTCAAAAAAAATTCAAATTAAACCTGCTCAAGGAAAATTGGGCATTCTGACGCCTGGTATGGGCGCAGTCGCAACCACCTTTATTGCAGGTGTCATCGCTTCGCGCAAAGGCATAGCTTTACCAATCGGCTCTGTTACCCAAATGAGCAATATTAGATTGGGCAAACGCACCGAAGACCGCAATCCAAAAATAAAAGACTTCGTGCCTCTCGCCAAACTCGACGACATTGTCTTTGGCGGCTGGGATGTGTATGAAGACAATGTTTATGAAGCGGCTTTAGAAGCGAAGGTGCTTGACCGCTATTTGGTAGAATCCTTGAAAGAAGATTTGGAGAAAATCAAGCCGATGACAGCCGTTTTTGATAAAAAATATGTCCGCAACCTCGATGGGCAGCACATCAAAACAGGCGAAACGAAAATGGATTTGGCGGAGCAACTCATGGAAGATATGCGCCGTTTCAAAGAAGAAAACGGTTGCGATAGGCTCGTTATCGTCTGGTGTGCTTCTACGGAAGCCTATATTGAAGCATCTGCTGTGCATCAAACTGTTGAATCTTTTGAAGAAGGTTTGCTTAAGAACGACCCTCTCATAGCACCGAGTATGGTTTATGCTTATGCCGCGTTGAAAATGGGTATTCCTTTCACGAATGGTGCACCCAATTTGACCTGTGATATTCCGGCGATGTTAGAATTATCGCATATTACAAGAACGCCGATAGCAGGAAAAGACTTTAAAACAGGTCAAACCTTAATGAAAACCATCATTGCACCCGGTTTACATGCCCGGGCATTGGGAGTAAAAGGTTGGTTTTCTACTAATATTCTGGGCAATAGAGATGGTGCAGTATTGGATGCACCTGAAAACTTCAAATCTAAAGAAGTTTCGAAAGGCAGTGTTTTGGAAGGCATTTTTGATTCAAAATTGCAACCTGAACTTTATGGTGAAATCTATCATAAAATCCGCATCAATTACTACCCGCCGCATGGTGACAATAAAGAGAGTTGGGACAATATTGACATATTCGGCTGGTTGGGCTACGGTATGCAGATAAAAATCAACTTCCTGTGTCGCGACTCAATCCTCGCTGCGCCAGTGGTTTTAGACTTGGCATTGTTCATGGATTTTGCCCAACGGGCAGGGTTGGTAGGCATACAGGAGTGGTTATCTTTTTATGTAAAAGCACCGCAAACAGCTCCCGGATTACCCGCACAGCACGATATTTTTAAACAATTGAGCAAATTAGAAAATACCTTGCGCTTTTTAATGGGCGAAGAATTGATCACTCACTTAGGTCTGGATTATTACGAAGACCTTGAAAAAGAATATGAAGAGCTTTTACAAATTCATGGCTAGTGGATTTGGAGTAGGTTGGCTACCCGTCGCGCCCGGCACTTGGGGCGCGGCGGAAGCTGTTTTACTTCTTTTTCCTTTTCAATGGCTCAATATAACCCCTTCCTCCTTGACCCTCAGTCCGCAGAGAAAACAATCCTTATTCAACCTAATCTTAACTTTTTTTATTGTTATTTTCACTTGGATTGGCGTCAAAGCAGTAGATGCACTTGAAGATGAATGGGGAAAAGATCCCAAGCAAGTCGTGATTGATGAAATGATAGGCGTTTGGATAGCCGTTTTAGGGTTTCCTCTTACGGGTTTCAATTTAATAGCCGGATTCGTTCTTTTCAGATTTTTTGACATTGCTAAACCCTTAGGTATCCGACAATTGGAAGATATAAAAGGGGGTTGGGGTGTCATGCTGGACGATGTTTTAGCCGGTGTTTATGCCAATATTGTCTTGCAAATCATTAATTTTTACATAATCACTTAAAAAATCCAATAAAGTGTTGACTGAATCGTCTTTTTTACAAAAAGGAAAAATTATCGCAAAATTAATCGGCAAATATGCCTCTACATCCGTTTTAGCGACGTCAGTGGATTTGACAACATTCCACTTTGCTTTAACTTATGGAGATATAACGGCGGTTCAGTCCACTATTATTGGACGATTAGCGGGTGCTGTGGTAGCTTTTTCATTGCATCGCGCTTGGGTTTTCAAAAACCTTGCTATCACAGAGTATAGTGAAAATAATCCTTATAAAAAAAATCTTTTCACGAAATATGTGTTAGGTATTTTATTGGGTTTGGGTTTGAATGTAGTAGGCGTTTGGTTTTTAAACGATATTTTGGGCGTAGATGCTTGGTCATCGAGAATTATTGCGACTGTGGCAGTTTGGTTATTGGTCTTTTTTTACAATCAACAGGTTGTGTTCAAAGAAAAAATCATTGCTGATCAAGATTTTGCCGAAGTTGAAGAAGAAGAAATCATTGCGAATGATGCAGATACTGAGGGGGTCATATTTAAGTAGAATTTATAAACAAAAAACCTTAGACATCTAATTCGTCAAAAACTACGTATTCATTTAGATTGTTTGTACCTATATTTTTATCACTCGACATCAAATTACATTAAAGTTTTCAAAATGGAAACTAAAACAACTCAGAGAATCTCCATCGCGTGGTTGATGCTCTTTTTTTCAGTTATACTTTCTGCTCAAAATATCACATCGGTGAGAGGACAGGTCGTTGACGAAAAAACCAAAGAAACCATGCCTTATGTCAATGTTCAATTTGATGGCACCTCTATCGGTGCTACATCTGACATTGACGGTAATTTTTATATTGAAACAAAGACATCGGTTTCAAAATTAAAAATCTCCTATGTGGGTTATAAAACCCAAATCCTTAAAATCAAACAAGGTGAACCGAATAATCTTTCCGTGAAAATGGAAGAAGGTTCTACCAACTTGCAGGAGGTCGTGGTGAAGGTTGAAAAATACCGCAACAAAGGCAATCCAGCTGTAGAGTTGATTAAAAAAGTAATTGACCATAAGGATAAAAATCGTAAAGAAGGTTTTAAAACTTACAATTATGAAAAGTACGAAAAAGTAGAGTTTGCTGTTAATAATGTGACGGAAAAGATGCGTAATAATTTTCTTTTCCGTAAAATTAAGTTTGTTTTCGACAATGCAGACACCAATAAAGCGAGTGGCAAGGTCAATTGGCCCTTTTTCTTACGTGAAAGCCTTTCAGATATATATTATCGCAAAGACCCTAAAGCCCTCAAAGAATATGTTCGAGGCGAGCGAAACACCAATTTTGATAATATTTTTGACAATTTAGGCATCTCTAACTACATGACCAATATGTATCAAGATGTCAATTTTTATCAAAATTCAATTGAGCTGCTGACGACTCAATTCGTTAGCCCGCTAAGCCCTATTTCGCCCACTATTTATCGTTTTTATATTCAAGACACCATTGATTTCAAGGGTACATCTTGCGCCCACATGTATTTTGCTCCACGCAACAAAACGGATTTAGCATTCATGGGGCATATGTGGGTTGCCTTAGATTCTACTTATGCAGTGAGGAAAATTGAAGCAGGCATTCCGAAAGACATTAATCTCAATTGGGTCAACGAAATGCAATTAGCCCAAGAATACGATTGGGTAGAGACCCCTCAGTATGCGGAGGGTGGTAGCGACACTTCACTCTCAACGCGAGGATTGATGCTGACGAAAGATGCTATTTTTATTGATTTTGGATTTACCAAAGGCGATAGTATCCGCACAGTTTTGGGTACAAAAACAACATCTTATAAAAACTATAAAATTAATGAGCGGTTGCCAGACAGTCTATTCCATTCAAAAGCAACCGTTTTTAGAAATGATGATGCATTTAAAAAAGATAATCAGTATTGGGTAGCTGTGCGCCACGATTCTCTCAACAAACGCGAATTGGGCATTATCAAATCGGTAGATAGTTTGAATAATTATAAGCCATTTAAACGGGCGTTGAAGGTACTTCGATTTGCTTTTGAAGGTTATACGCCTATTGGAGGGTTTGATTTGGGTCCTGTCAATACTTTTTATAGTTTCAACACTATTGAAGGCTTGCGTCTGCGGGTAGGCGGGCGCACGAATGTGAAATTTAGCCCACATATATTACTTGAAGGCTATGGGGCGTATGGTTTTAGGGATCAAAAAACAAAAGGATTTGTAGGGTTGCGTTATAATTTCACTAACCAACCTTTTTCGCATTTCCCACTTAGTCAATTCAGAGCTTGGTATCAAGATGAAATTAAAATACCTGGGCAGGCACTGCAATTTGTTCAAGAAGATAACCTGCTCCTTTCTTTCAAACGTGGGGTAAACAATAAAATGTTTTATACCAAAACAATAGGAACGGAGTACACTCGGGAATATCAGAATGGTTTTTCTTTCACCACTACCGCGAAAAACTTTCAACAGGCTGCTGCGGGTGCTCTATTATTTGATTACGACAACAAACGTGAAACCTTATATAAAAACAGTGTCACCACTACAGAATTGGGTATCAGCATCCGTTTTGCGCCCAACGATAAATTTTATCAAGGTGCTACCTACCGCACACCTATCTTGACGAAGTACCCTATTTTGCAATTATCCTATGATAAAGGTATAAAAGGGGTGTTAAACAGTGAATATAACTATCATACAGTGCGTTTCAAGGGAGAAAAAGTGTTTTATCTTTCGCCATTTGGCTACTCAGATGTGATAATAGAAGCAGGACGGACGTTTGGCAATGTCCCCTATCCTCTTCTCACGATTCATCGTGCCAACCAAACATATGCTTACCAAATGGAGTCTTTTAACCTCATGAATTTCTTAGAATTTGTAAGCGATAAATACGCCTCATTCAATATTTATCATAATTTTGGAGGGATTGTTTTCGGAAGGATACCTTTACTAAAAAAATTGAAATGGCGTGAAATAATCACTTTCAAATCATTGTGGGGTGGCTTGGATGCAGGTTCTCGTCCAAGTTCCGACAATACATTATTGCGTTTTCCGGTAGATGAGAATACTAAAAAACCATTAACTTATACCCTCGAAAATAAGCCTTATATTGAGGCGAGTGTAGGTATTGGCAATGTTTTCAGATTCGTGCGCGTGGATTATGTTCGCCGAATCAATTATTTGGATAATCCCAATGTCTCAAAATGGGGCATACGTACCCGATTTAAAGTTGAGTTTTAATAAAAACGTCTCCATGTCAGTGCAACGCGTACCAAATTGTCACTGTGAGCGGAGTGTGGCAGGAGGAGTGTAATTGTAATTGGCATAGAATTTTTAAAATCTTTAGATAAATAAATTGCAAGTTTAACTTAATCAAAAAGCAATTCACATGGCAAACTTCTTAAAAGATGTCGGTCAGCCGATAGTTTACAAAATTATCAACCCATTCATCACTCTTTTGGTGAAATTGGGCGTCACACCTAACGTCATCACCATCACTGGTTTTGCCATCAATATCAGTGCAGCCGTCATTTTTATATTGGGTGCTGACGAGCCGCGTGGCGACCTATCTTATGTGGGTTGGGGTGGCGTTGTTATTCTGTTTGCTGGATTGTTTGATATGATAGACGGACGTTTGGCGCGTATCGGCAAAATGGAAAGTAGTTTCGGTGCATTGTTCGATTCTGTTTTGGATCGTTACAGCGAATTAGTCATGTTTTTGGGGATTTGCTACTATTTAGTGGCTCAAAACTACTTCCTCAGTTCACTTTTTGCTTTTGTAGCAATGATTGGTTCTTTGATGGTCAGTTACGTTCGGGCGAGAGCTGAAAGCCTGGGCATCGAGTGTAAAAGTGGCTTGATGCAGCGCCCCGAGCGCATTCTTTTAGTGGGTATTTCTGCTATTTTATGCAGTGTGTTTGAAAGTTATTCAGGCGAATTCAAAGCAACTTTACCTGGTACGACTATTCCTATTTTCGAAAGTATCACTATCTTTACGCTGCCACTTTTCGTTATGGCTTTCCTGACCAATTGGACGGCTATTCAACGGTTGAGAGAATCAAAAATTGCTTTGGATAAATTAGATAATGGAAAGAAAAAGAAAAAAGAAAAGAAACAATAGTTGGCTTTTATCAGTCGGATGTATATTAATGTTGGTACTACCCCTCAGTATATCCGCCCGACTGGCGAGTAAAGACATCCAAAATGGTTATCCAACGCCGCCCGATAAGTTTGAACGACTGTTTTATATCCAAAGAACAGGCAACACCAACACAATTGTATATGATGTCAATTTCTCAGCACATAAAACCATCAATGCCGATAATCCGATAAATGCCTACTGGATTCGCTACGCCGATAATGGCGAAACGAAACCATTGAGCTACATTCAAAAGACATTTGCTTATGGTACTAAATCAAAAAAGTTGACATCTGATAATGCGTTTGAGTTTAACCTTGTTTCCTATTCCAAGAAAAAAATGACGCTGGCTTTGGATAATAATGGTAAACCATACGTTTTTACAGATATAGATAAGAAAAGAATACGATTAGAGCATATTTTCGTCAAAACTGAAGGCGGAAGTATGCTTTCTTTTGTGCCGAAAGTGCAGTATGTAGAAATTTTTGGAAAAGACCCTAACACAGGCGCAGCCATTTATGAAAAAATTATTCCTTAATAAAGACGAGTTAGAACCTATCACCGCTGAATCGGAAATAGCCAAATCCGAAACCCAAAGAGATTTTTGGGGGCTATTAGCAGGTACTTTAATTTACTTTGGATGGTTTTATTTTTTCGTCGGCTTGCGCACTGAGCATGTATGGTTGTATGCTATTGTTTTATTCCTATTTTTCGTACACACCAAAACGCAACAATTCATCGTTGCATTTTCTATATTCATTGCTTATTGGATTATGTACGATTCGATGCGCGTTGTGCCGAATTATAAAGTCAATCCTATTCATATTGCCGAGATTTATAACTTTGAAAAGGTATTATTTGGTGTTAATACTGAGGGGGTGCGTTTGACACTCAACGAATACTTCAAAATTCACCACGCGCCGTTTCTTGATGTCATGAGCGGCTTGTTTTACTTGAATTGGGTGCCTATTCCATTAGCTTTCAGTTTTTGGCTTTTTAGAAACGATAAAAAATTATTTTTGAAATTTTCTTATGCTTTCGTTTTTACAAATGTCATTGGTTTTAGTCTATACTACTGCTACCCTGCTGCGCCACCTTGGTATATCGAGCAATATGGTTTCCAAATCATACATGGCACACCGGGTAATGCCGCCGGATTAACAGGTTTTGATCAGTTTTTCGGAATTCATCTTTTTGAAGGCATGTACGCTAAAAATGCCAATGTTTTTGCCGCAATGCCCTCTTTACACTCAGCATATCCCGTTTTATGCTTTTTATATGGTCTAAGATTGAAAAATTTATGGCTCAATATGTTCTTTTTTATTTTTACAATAGGCATTTGGTTTGCAGCGGTTTACACAAGGCATCATTATTTAGTGGATGTTTTAGCCGGTGCAACAGTGGCAGTCGCCTGTTATTTTTGTTTTGAATATTTGAGTGAAAAAACCCGTTTAAAAAATGGATTTGACATTCTCATGAAAAAAATTTAAATTTATTTTATATTCAATTATAGTTTCAGAATAGAAGGATTTAAAAACTAAATTTATGGAAAACATCATTTTGCAAAAGCCCATCACTCAGCCTACCTCAACCCACCAGTTAAATGGGCAGGTAAATCCCGATAGTATGGCAAAAAGAACTATTAGGTTTATCATCAATCCTCGCTCAGGCATCCGTAAGAAAATAAACATTGAGCAACTTATTGAGCAGGAAATTGATAAAAATATCTTTGATTTCGATATTGTTCATACAGAATATGCTGGTCATGCCACCGAATTAGCGGCTGAAGCGGCATCTGAAAATATAGACATTGTAGTGGCGGTTGGGGGCGATGGCTCTGTGAATGAAGTCGCAGCAGGTCTTATTGGCTCAGATACCATCATGGGTATGCTCCCTGCGGGTTCGGGCAATGGTTTTGCGATGCATTTAGGTTGGGGACGCGATATTGCCGCCGTCATTCGCCGATTGGCTGATGCCAACACAGAACCTGTTGATACTTGCCTCGTGAATGGTCGCCCTTTTATCAATCTCGCAGGCGTCGGTTTTGAAGCAACTGTTGCTTACCAAATCAAAACCAGCACAAAACGCGGTTTTAAGGCTTATTTCAAGTCTTCATTCGGCAGTTTTTTCTCTTATAAATTTAAGAAATATCAAATAACTGTTGATGGCGTGTTTCTCGAAACGGAAGCACTCAATGTGACAGTTGCTAATGCGCCTATGTATGGTTATAATTTTGTCGTAGCACCTTTGGCGCAATACAACGACGGCAAACTGGAAGTCATGGTTATTCGTAAAGCATCTTTTTGGCAATACCTCACTTCCATCCACCGTTTTTTCACCAAGACCCTGCATGAAAGTTCCATTGTTCACCGCATGAGTGGCGAGCGCGTTGAGATTGCTATGACCGAGCCTGATTTTGCTCAATTCGATGGAGAAGGATTTGCCGTGAATCAAAAGAAATTGGTGTTTACAGTCAAACCACTTTCGCTCAATGTACTTGTGCCGCGTCCAATAGCTTAGAGAGATTTGACTTGGATAAATTATATAAAAACAGCCAAGATACTGAGGGGGTATCTTGGCTGTTTTATTTTTATTAAAATTCTGTATGGAAAATAAAAATCAGTATGTTTAAAGAAAAATACAGAATTAAAATTACAAATATTTATTTATACAGAATAACACAGATAAATAATAAAAAATTTGATTAATAATAATTTTATTTATTAACACAGCAATTAAATGCGCTAAACTAAATAAAGCATATTTTTACAGCAATTAAATAAAATTAAAGACATATAAATATACGCACAGAAATAGGTAGAACGACATTTAACTTTAAATGTTAATACAAATTTTTAATGAAAAATACTTAAAGTTAAAGTGAATTATTATTTATACAGAAATACACAGATAAATATTTAATTTTCTTACTAATACAAACTTACACAGATTAATCATTAACTCTAATGATTAATCTGTGTGAATTATGTAATTGATTACTATCCTGACTAAGGAAAAAATGAATTTAAGACTTTAAAGACAAGTTAAAAATGACAACTAACTCTTAACGGCAAACTGAATAAAAAAAGCTCAAAACAAAAATAAACAAGCAATTAAGCCTTTCTGAAATGCTCTCGCACCATCGAAATAATTTGCCAACGCAAAGTTGTGCCTTTTTCTTCCATTTCTTTTTTAAGCAAGTCGTATAAATCCGCTGGCAGGTCAATTGTAACTCTTTGCACTTCCACTGGCGGTTTCATCATATCTTGAACTTTCCTTCTCACCGTTCTCGGTTGACGCACTGGAGCAGGAGGAGGAGATTTAGGTTTTGATTCTTTCACAACCTTGGCAGAAGGTTTAGGTTCTGATGTTTTTTTATCAGAAACGATAACCTGAGATTTTGGTTGATCTACATTCAAAAGTGCCTGCAAAGCATTTTCTTGTTCATCTGCCGAAGCAATTTTGCGCGCAATTATTTTTTTCTTTTCCATAATTTATCAAAGGATTTAAAAGTTTTTAATAATCATTTCCAATTCATTTGCGAGGCGTTGCATTTCATCTTTCGCTTTTCGGTCTTTGTATTCCACTACACCCAAGCCTTGCGTAGCAGAATCAGCATAAGCTACTCGATTAGCAATTTTAGTATTCATCGTTTTGATGTCGTATTCGCCCAACGCCTCTTGTATTTCTCGGCTCACATTGGCTGACTCAATCACCCGATTGACAACCACATAAGCCTCCATTTTAGCGATGTTTTCTTTCACTGCCTTCACCTGTTCGTATTTCTGCAAAAAACTTTCAAACGAACGGAAATCATAGATACTCGGCGACAATGGCACAAGCACAATGTCGCTCGCCAAAATCATCCGACTCGCCAACTCCGCTAACTGAGGGGTGCCGTCAATGAAAATGAGGTCATAATCTTTCCGCAGCCCTTCCACTTCTTTGTTGAGTTGTTTTTCGGTCACACCGAAGACAGCTACTTTAGCAGCACTTTCATCGCGACTCCCCGCCCACTCCATCGAAGATTTTTGGCTGAGGTCAGTATCTACGATGCAGACTTTCTTACCCATATTTGCAAAACAGACCGCTAAATTGGTTGTAATGGTCGTTTTTCCAACGCCACCTTTCAAGTTTGTTACAGCTATTACCATAAATTTATTGTATTTTATGCAAAAATACAGTTTAATACAGATACTTACACTTATCTACAGATTATTTTTAAAAATTCATAAAAATATTATTCCTAAGTATAATAAATGCTTTTAAATAAAAATATTTCATTAGTGTACAAATACAGAATTATACATAACTATACAGATAAATAATGCAATATTATTAAATTGACTTAAAAACAAGAGCGAATAAGAGAGCATAAAACCTGATTTTCTCTCATGTAATGGCTTTTTACTGAGGGGTGCTATTAAATGCGATTAAAACAGAGGACAAGTTTGAGAGAAAGAGAGAGTAAATGGATTTATAAACTATGACTTTTTGAGTACGTTTTATTTTCATTGAAGAGAAGATAAAAATGAGTCAATACTGAGGAGGTAAGACTACGCAAATATGACTTTTTGAGTAAAAAAAAGAAAAGATATTTTTAAATGGGATTTAAAATGACTCGAAAAAGTCATAATCCCTCAAAAACTATTTCTTTCTGTTCAAAATATGACTTTTTGAGTCATACTAAAATGGGAAATATAAAAACAGATTCTGTAATTACTCAAAAAGTCATAATTCGGCTAAATTGATATGTCTATTCCTATATCAATAAAGAAAAAATGGATTTTTAATTATGACTTTTTGAGTTAAAAAAAACAGACAAGCCTGTTTTTTTTGTTTTTCTTATTTTATTTTTTTTCATCTTGTTTTAGACCTTCATAACTCCTTGATAATCAATGCTTTCTGAGCCCAATCATGACTTTTTGAGTTGATTCTATGACTTTTTGAGTAGTATAAATGACCTTTTGAGTAGCAAATATGACTTTTCGAGTATTATCTATGACTTTTTGAGTTTATTATGACCTTGGTTTTTTTAAGTCATACTTGAGCATTACATTTGTTTCTCAATATAAAAAGCACCTCAAATGGTCATAATTAACAAAGAAACGAACACCGATAAATTCGTTGTAGTACAATCCAACGATCTTATTGAGGCACTTTATTCGCCCGCGCTCACGGCGCGTGCGCACAAAGTGGCTCGTCTGATTTTCTCTTTAATTAGCCCCGAAGATAAAGATTTGAAGTTGTATTCGATCACTATTGACGCCATGAAGCGTTATTTGGGATATAAAAATGACGTGACTTGGGGACGTTTTCAAGATGACCTCCGCGATATTGCCGACCGATTGAACAAAGAGCCGATAGTCATCAAAACAACGGAGAATATTCTGACTGCTTACCTGATTGCTGCTTACGCCGTTGATTATAAAAAAGGTGTCGTTACTTTTGAGATTCCTTTATTGCTCAAACCTTTTCTGTTGGAATTGAAACGGAATTTTACCATGTATCCGCTTTTATATATTCCAAAATTGAAAAGTAGCTATTCAATTCGCCTTTATGAATTGCTTTATCAATATAAAACCATCGGGCATCGCACGTTTGAACTGGAAGATTTGCAGAAAAAAGTAGGCTCTGAATATGATTTATACGGTGATTTTAAAAGAAAAGTATTAGGCATCGCCCAACGGGATTTAGAAGAACACACCGATATTCGATTTGAATACAAGGAAATTAAAAACGTTAGAAAAGTCAGCGCCCTCAAATTTTCAATCATCGCCAATCAGCCTAAGCAAGATGCGCCTAAGCAAACGATTTTAAACTTTTTGGAAGAAGCGGTGCAAGTAGATGAAAAACCTGAAGTGACCAATGATATTTTGCAAATATTGGTAGGGTGGGGCATGAATGAGAAGAGCCTTTCTAAATATACCAACCTCGGATTTAATGTTATCACAGACGATGCTGCCCGTGAAAAAGCCGAAATACGGTGCGGTACTTTGGAAAAATATTATCAAGAGAAAATAAATTTGGTAGAAAACGCCTCTAACGCTCGAAATACTGAGGGGGGGGCAAATCGTGTGGGGTTTTTCATCAAAGCCTTGCAAGAGGATTGGCAAAATTTGAAAGCCATTAAAGAACAGCAAGACAAAGATGTAAAGAAAAAACAAATGAATGTTCAGAAGAGGCTGAAAGAATTAGAGGTTAAAAAAGAGTCTTTGAAAAAACAATTGGAAGTAGAAAAAACTAAAATATACGAACTTATAGTCGTTGACAAAATTATTTTAGACCTTGTTTATGAAGAAACTAAAAAAGGGGTAACCGCCTTCAGAGAAACGGTTTTCCCTTCTAATATGTCTCCTACCGAATGTTTTAAAAAAGGCGGGATGTCGCGCAATTTATTAGCCGCTAAAATGGAAGAACTCTTTCCTGAAAAATTTATGCCCTTCAATGAGTTGTTTAAAAATGATTTTTTAGGTATTCACAAAGAAATCGAAGATTTGCAGAAAATGATGCTTACATCATAAAAATTTAAAATAAGTTTTATTAATTATAAAGAATTGAGATTACGTTTTATTTTCATGTTTTCAAAATTTCATTTTATAACTTTTAAACAAATTAATCTATAATGAACACGCTACTAAAATGCTTTATTGCAGCGATTTTTTTATTGTATTTTAGTCCTCTTCAAGCCCAATTAACAACGGGTGATTTATCGGTCGTCGGTTTCGATGCTGATAGCACTGATTATCTCGCTATCGTCAATTTTCGAGAAATCCCAGCCAATACTGTCATCTATATTCGCGACGACGAATGGAATGGCACCGCTTTTACAACTGGCGAGGGTACACTTAGCTGGACTTCAGGTGCAGCTGCCATTGCTCCTGGAACCGTTATATTATTCAATGCTATGGCTGACACGGCTAAATTGAACGCTAATATCGGTACACTCAAAAAAGTGAGTACCACTAATTTTGATATAAGTGGGAGTGGAGAAGGCGTTTTTCTGTATCTTGGCACAGACGGCAATACCCCAACTACATTTCTTGCTGCCATTATGAACGGACCTGTCGCAGTGGCAGGAACAACATTGACAGGTACAGGTTTGATAGAAAACGTTACAGCAATTAACCTGACACCTGCTGGAACGGATATAGGCGCGTATAAAGGCAATCGTATTGGTCTGACCAAAGAAGATTTCCTCATCGAAATTGCCAAAATGACCAACTGGAATTTGCAAGATGCTGCAGGCAATCAAAGCACCGATGGCATAGTACCTGACATACCATTTTCAACCGCTCCTTTCAACGTTTCATTTATAGATAACTCCCCCCCCTCAGTAACAGGCGCCACTGTTGAAAGTCAGACGACATTTAAAGTCATTTTTTCTGAAAAAATTACTACCACATCGGCTGAAAACAAAGCCAATTATGTTTTTGCACCGATATTAACCATTTCGTCAGTTGTTTATGACACCGTCAATAAAACAGCGACTTTGATAACTAATCCGATGACTTCGGGTACAAAGTATAAACTTACCGCAAAGGGTTTTTCTGATGTTGCGGGCAATATACAAACTGTGGCTAATGTTATTGATGACTTGATTTTTAATACTTATGCCGGAAATGGTATTGTTATTTCCGAAATCATGTATAACGTAGGCGTCACCGATTCATTGGAATATGTGGAAATATACAATAAAAGCACCGCCGCAATTGCTATTGGTGGTATGAAACTATACGGTTTGGTTGGTACGCTGCCTGAATATTCACTCGCACCGAAGGAAGCTGTTGTAATGGCTTCAGATTCTTTCAGGTTCAATCGGTTTTTTAATGTAAAAGCTCTTTACGATTGGGAAGCGGGCTTTTTGAATAATAATGGCGGAACGATAGGTTTACGCAATTCGTTAGGTGCTATCGTTGATTCCGTTTTGTATGGCGATAAAGCACCCTGGGATTCGCTACCCGACGGCTATGGTCCTTCTTTAGAAATTATTGATCCAGCAAAAGATAATAATGTGGCTACCAATTGGCGTGCTTCAACAACGGCTGTTGGTAAAAAAGCTGCTGCGGTAAGTGGTACGTTAGTAGATGTATTTGGCTCTCCCGGAAAAGGTAATATACCGTCCGCCCTGAAAAATGTCCCTTTTGAGCCTAATTTTTCTATTTATCCAAATCCTTCAAATGGGGAAATCAATTTCTCGAAAGAAGTCAGTGGTTTTGTTTCGGATTATTTAGGGCGGGTAATTTTAAAATTTGATAAACAAAATAAACTGAATTTGAGACATTTGGATAATGGTATTTATTTTATCAAAACACAAGCTTTAGAGAAAAAAATTCTTATTCAACATTAATGAAATGTCATTGCGAACGAAAGTGAGGCAACGGAGGGGGTGTGAAATGCACTCCCTCAGTATTTATTAGCATTTTGAGAGCTATTTTATGATGCGGTTAGGATAATCTGTAATAATCCCATCTACGCCAAGTCCTATCATCTTTTGCATATCGCTGACTTCATTCACCGTCCACGGGATAATTTTTATACCCATTTTTTGGCAACTCTTTACCATTTTTTGACTCACCAATTTAAAATAAGGGCTATAAACATCAGGCTTAAAAGTCAGTAACTTTAAATTAGCTTTCAAATCCTTCATATTTTCTACTAAAAAAACGGTAGTTACTGTTTTGTCCAATTTTTTAACCGCCTCTAATGCGCGAGTGTCAAATGATTGAATGCTCGATAATTCTTTGATTTTCAAGCGATTAAGTTCATCCACAACTAATTGTGCGAAGGCAGATACTGAGGGGGTATATTTTCCATCCCAACCAGGTTGGCTTTTGATTTCGATATTAAAATAGGGGAGTGGTCGCTTATTTTCAGTGCAATATTGCTTTACAGCCTCCACCATTTCACTCAAAGTAGGTTTATAAATGGACATTTTTTGCTGCTCTGGAAAACGAGGATTGCCTCTACTGCCGCAATCACATTTTTTTAATTCAGCAGCCGTCATTTTTATGATAGCCAAAGATTCAGCTTCTTCTTTCGTAACGGGCGAGCCATCTGCTTTTGAGCAAATATAATGGTTCAGCCAAGGTTCATGCGATATAACCAATTGATTATCAGCACTTACCGCAAGGTCAAGCTCTAAAGTTTTAACCCCTAATTCCAAACCTTTGATGAAAGCGGGAATCGTATTTTCGGGCATCAAACCCCTTGAACCTCTATGCCCTTGCCAATCAAAGCCTGATTTGGGCTTTTGAGCAGCCAAATACTGAAGGGGTGCTATGAAAGCCATTAGTGAAATAAAAATAATAATTAATCGCATTTTTAATATTTTTAATGGAAAAAAATTAATTTCTGTGTTTATACAGGAAAATATAGATTAGTATGTATAGTTAATTTTTTTATTTAAAAAACTGTATGAATATTTTTTTTAAAGAAAGTCCAAATTCAACCAGTAAAGTTCTTTAAAAATGGGTAAATACCTTTAAAAGGTATCTTAAATTTATGTAAACTCTTCAAAATGCTTATTTTATTTTAAAATGATAAACCTTTTAGATAATTTTCCGAAAAAATATCACCAATATGCCTAAAAACAACGCTTTAATCCTAACAAATGGTTTATTAGATACCGAAAATGGCAAAACGGCTCATGGGCTGATTCGCGCTACTGAGCGGTACAATATCGTCGGAGTGATTGATTATAAATGCGCGGGGCGGGATGCGGGCGAGGTTTTGGATGGTAAAAATCGAAACATTCCTATTTTTGAAACCATTCAAGCCGCAATTGCTCATTTGAAAACACCCCCTCAGTATTGTATCATTGGCGTCGCAGTTGCAGGCGGCAAAATTCCCACGGAGATGCTGGACATTTTAAAAATTGCCATCAGTCATAAAATGCACATTATCAATGGTTTACACGAATTTTTAAATGAAAAACCTGATTTTGTAGCATTAGCCAAAGAGAATAATGTGACGATTACAGATGTCCGCCGCACCAAACGCGCCATCGAAATGCAGTATTGGTCGGGCGAAATCGGGCGCGTAACGACTCCTCGAATAGCTGTCTTGGGAATGGATTGCGCTGTTGGCAAACGGACGACATCAAGGTTTTTGGTAGAAGAATGTCGAGCAAAAGGCTTAAAAGCAGAAATTATTTCGACGGGGCAAACGGGCTGGATGCAAGACGGTAAATATGCTTTTATACTTGACTCGACGCTCAATGACTTCGTGACAGGCGAATTGGAAACACAAATCGTGAAATGCTTTGAAGAAATCAAACCTGATGTGATGTTCCTTAACGGTCAATCTGCTCTGCGTAACCCTATTGGACCTTGTGGTGCGGAGCTTTTGCTATCGGGGCAAGCCAAATGGGTCGTTTTGCAAGCCATTCCAGCCAGAAAATACTACGAAGGTACTGAAGACAATATCAAAGCGGAAATCCCGAGCGTGGCAAGCGAGATAGAACTCATCAAAATGTACGGTGCGAAAACCATCGCAGTTACCCTCAATACTCACGGCTTGACGCTCGAAGAAGCCCGAAAAACAGCTTCGATACTGAGGGGTCAGTTGGGCATACCTGTCATGCTGCCTTTAGAAGATGGGGTGAGGGAGATAGTGGATTTGATTGTAGCGCATGTTTTATAAAAAGAATTCTTCAAAAATTTAATTCCAAATCATTAAAAAAAGCATCCAAATGAGAAAACCCGTTTTAGCCATTTTAACATGCCTTCTTATCCAAAGTATTGCCGCTCAGGAAGTGACTTTGGAAAGCCTACTGTCAGCACCGCATTTAACCAATCTAACCGTGTCCCCAACAAGCGACAAAATCGTTTGGGTAGAGAATGTGAAAGGTGTGCGGAATATTCGTTATGCAGCACCCCCTCAGTATAAACCCGAAATTTTAACAAATTTTGATAAAGATGACGGCGTCGAAATCAATAATTTGGAATGGGCACAAGACGAAAAAACAGTATTTTTCGTCAAAGGCAATGCCCCTCAGGTGCGAGGTACACAGCCGCATAACCCGTCTCACGTGATGGAAAGTACTGCCCCAATAATATGGCAGCTCGATGTTGAAAAAAAGAAAATGACCAAAATTGGCAACGGCTCCAACCCAACAACATCGCCTAACGGAGAGAAGCTCATTTTTACAAGAGGCGGTCAAATTTTTATTAAAAATGTAATTGATACTATAGATGCCAAGCAACTTTGTCAAGTGCGAAATGGTGCTTCGAGTCTTCGGTGGTCACCTGATGGTAATCAATTGGCGTTTGTGAGTTTTAGAGGGGAGCATAGTTTTATAGGTGTATTTAATTTTGAAAAAAATGATTACCAATTTTTAAACCCCAGCGTGGATGTGGATATTGAACCCGTTTGGTCGCCCGATAGCAAGCAATTGGCTTATTTAAAAATACCTCAAAGTATTGAACCCAATGTTGATTTTTTCCCAATTCGGGAAGGTGAGCCTTGGTCAATCGTTGTGGCGAATGTCTCAACCAATAAAGCGACGACCATTTTTACCGCCGATAAAGGCATGGGCAGCGTCTATTGGAATCATACAGGTAAGCAACAATTGCTTTGGACGGCTGATAATAAAATCATTTTTGCTTGGGAAAAAACAGGTTGGCAGCAACTTTACGCTATTTATCCTACAGGCGGAAAGCCCACGCCACTTACAAAAGGCAATTTTGAGGTAGATGAAGTCAAATTGAGCAGAGATAAAAAGCAAGTGTTTTTTAATTCTAATGAAAATGATATTGATCGAAAGCATATTTGGGCAGCTAATACTGAGGGGTCAATGACGGTTTTACCTTTGACATCCGGGAAAACGGCGGAATGGAATATTCAACAATCTACCAATGGGAAAGCCCTGTTTTTTATACAATCTGATGGACGTACGCCTTCACAGGTATGTATAATGTCCAATGGTGTAACGCGTCCGATTAGCATTTTACCCAATGATTTTCGAAAATCACAACTCGTCGAACCTGAGCAACTAATATTGACATCCAAAGATGGGTTAAAATTCAACAGCCAAGTTTTTTATCCTAAAAATATGCAGAAAGATAAGTCGCACCCTGCCGTAATATTTGTGCATGGTGGCTCGCGGCGGCAAATGCTTTTAGGTTATCATGCAGGTTGGTATTATACGAATGCCTACCATTTATGCCAATATTTTGCTTCAAAAGGCTATGTTGCGATGAGTATTAATTATCGAAGTGGCATTGGTTATGGTCGAGACTTTAGGGAAGCTCTAAACTATGGTGCATCAGGTAACAGCGAATTTCAAGACCTCGAAGCGGCAGGTGAATGGCTCAAAACGCACCCCTCAGTATCAGCGTCCAAAATCGGCGTTTGGGGCGGTAGTTATGGTGGATATATGACCGCTATGGCATTGTCAAGGCGGTCTGATTTATTTGCCGCAGGTGCAGATATTCATGGTGTGCATAATTGGAATACAGAAATCCCGACTTTTATGCCTCAATATGATTCATTGCGCTTTCCAAAACACGCTCAACTAGCCTATAAAGCCTCACCGATTTATTACATCGATGGTTGGAAATCACCCGTTTTATTGGCGCATGGCGATGACGATCAAAACGTTCCGTTCTCAGAAACAGAGATGATTGCAAGAGTTTTAAGACGAAAAGGCGTTGAATTTGAGCAAATTATAGTGCCTGATGAAGTACACGGGTTTTTGATGTATAAAAGTTGGCTGACAATTTATTCGGGAGTCGGCAATTTTTTTGATAGAAAGTTTAAAAAATAGAAAATGACAATCAAAACCATCAAAGTTTATAAAAAAAATCTCGCCCTCACGCGCCCATACACGATTGCTTTCAATACTACTTCAGATGTGGAAGCCGTGTTTGTTGAAATAGAATTAACCAATGGTATGATTGGTTTAGGGTCAGCAAATCCCTCAAAAGAAGTAGTAGGCGAAGACGTTAATGATGCTTTTTTGAGCCTTCAATCTGATGCCATTCAACAGTTTATAGGGCGTGATATTGCGGAGATATTTAGCATCGTTGACGCAATAGATACCCAATTTCCGCATAAACCGGGTACTTTAGCGGCTATGGATATGGCACTGCACGATGCTTTTTGCCAATATTTAGGCATTTCTGTTGCTCAATTTTACAATCAAAAAATTGAAAAAATGGCTACTTCCGTTACTATCGGTATTAAAGGTATAACCGAAACGCTTGAAGAAGCGGCTGAGTACGTTGGCAATCAATTCAAGATTTTAAAAGTAAAATTAGGGTTGAATTTTGAAGAAGATGTAGAAAGATTGGTAAAATTAAGAGAACATTACAATAAAAGAATCACTATCCGAGTAGATGCCAATCAAGGTTATCGCATTGAAGAAGTATTGCCATTTTTTAAACGGATTCAAAAATTGAATATCGAACTCGTGGAGCAACCTACACTCGTGGGTACTGAGGGGGGGGTAAAAAAATTGCCTTTGAAAATTCGCAAACGCTTGGCAGCGGACGAGAGCTTACATAATGCCAAAGCAGCATTTCAATTGGCAGCCGATAAAACGTTCGGTATTTTCAATATCAAAATGATGAAATGCGGCGGAATTGTAGGGGCATTAGAGATTGCCAAGATCGCAAAACAAGGCGACATTGATTTGTTTTGGGGTTGCAATGATGAAAGTATTGTAGGGATTACGGCGGCTCTTCATGTGGCATTCAGTTGTAAAAACACAAAATACATCGACCTTGATGGCAGCTTAGACTTGGCAGAAGATGTTGTAAAAAGAGGTTTTATTTTGAAAGATGGGTATATGAGTTTGCCGAATAAAGCGGGTTTGGGCTTAGTAAGATAGTAAATAACCCCTCAGTTTTTTCATATAAAACCCCTTGCAAAAAGACATCTTTGCAAGGGGTTTAATTTGAATAATGGCAAATTATTCTGTTGCAAGCTTACTTTCAGGCACATAAAAATCATCTGGCGAGGTAGTATCTTCCGCTGAAAAACCATTTTTATATAAAAAATAATTACTGTCTATAAAGTCTTCTTTTTTAGTAGGTTTCTTTTTTAGATTTTTTTTATGTTCTTCTTTTTGACTTTCAAATTTACGATTTTGCTCTTTTTGGTTCAAAAACAATTCTTTACCGTTTTTAAAAGCTTTTTCGTAATCTTTTTCTATTGCCAAAGCCGCGTAAAATCCGCTTGAAAAACTTATGGCTTCATCGTCCATAACCATACCTTTTACACCGACAGCAAAAGGTATAAATCGGGATATAACTTTAGCAAAAAGGGCAGACCCTTGTGTATTAATAAAAACACATTCTGCATGACTGCGGAGGAGCTTAGATGAAGCAGCTAAAAATTCATAACTGACATAGTGTTGCGTCCTATCAATGTTTCTTGAAAAAACTAAATCGTCATCTGTACCATAGCCTGTGAAATGGATAATCTGCGGCTTTTCATTATAAATTTCTTCAAAAAACAAGTCAAGCGACACATCAAAGGCTTCAACGGTCTCAAAAGTCGTTTTCTTATTTCTAAATATTTTTCTAATTTCAATAAATTCCTTTTCCAACTGTAAAAGAGGCAAATCCGAGGGATTGGATGCCAAGAACAATAATTTGGTCTTGTTGTCACTTTCATGGTCTTGCAAATCTACATCTTTGTCCAAGAGGTTTTCAGATTCCATTGAATCCAAAATTGATAATATGGCAAAGTTAGTCTGTGATTCTGATAATTTAAAATCCTCTAATTTGACTAAGCCTAATGTAAACATGCTTTGATTTTTGGCAACTTGACCACTTAAAAGTACCAAATCATTGTACATGCTATTGCCTTTAGCTGCTGCCAATTTAGCCATTTGTCCAATGGCTTCTTGGGTTTTACCTACGGATATTAAAGCCTTGAAATCTTGTAACATTCGGTTATTATTTTTAGATGTTAAATTTTTTCAAAACTACAATTATATTCTTTGTCAGTGGGGTATATTTTCTTTTTTTAAAAAAATTTACGACCTTACCTCAAGAATCAAATTCGGAACAGAAAAATCAATAAAATAGAAATGGGAAAAAAACAAGGTCAATTAATTAAAACCATTACGCTCACTTCAGCGACGATTTTAGTGGTCAGTTCTGTTATCGGCACGGGCGTTTATAAAAAAGTAGCACCCATGTCTGCGGAATTAATGTCGCCTTCTCTCGTTTTGGCGGCTTGGCTTTTAGCAGGCGTTATCAGTTTGTGCGGTGCATTGAGTAATGCTGAAATAGCGGGTATGCTCGCGGATTCGGGCGGTGAATATGTATATTTCAAGCGCATTTATGGCAAATTCACGGCATTTTTGTTTGGTTGGAGTACGTTTGCAGTTATCAAAACTGCCTCCATATCGTCTATTGCTTATGTTTTTGCTCAGTCATTTAATTCCCTTGTGCCTTTGCCACATCTCGACCCCTCAGTAGAAAGCATCAAAATCGGTGTTTTTCAACCGTTTGATAATTTCGGGGTCAAAGCATTGAGCATTATCCTCATCTTGATTTTAACTTACGTCAATACACGCGGCTTAAAAGGCGCGGAGCTTTTGAGCAATTCGATTACTAAATTTGTCATAGCTGGTTTGGCTCTAATAGTGATTTCAGGCTTGTTCTTTGGCGGCGGTAGTTTCTCAAATATCACGACCCCCTCAGTATCTTATGTTGAAAGAAGCTGGACTGATGGTCTTTTTATAAAAGCCTTATTCGGTGCCATGCTCGCAGCATTTTGGGCGTATGAAGGCTGGAACACGCTTGGTTTTATAGGCGGTGAAATTCAGAATCCGAACCGTAATTTGCCTCTGGCTTTGGGTGGCGGCTTGGGTATTATTATGGTGGCGTATCTTTTAGTCAATTTTACCTATCTTTTTGTACTGCCGATTGACCAAATTATTGATGTTAAAAATGCTCAAAATAAAATAGCAGCTGTGGAAGTGATTCGGCATTTTGCAGGTGGGTTAGGTGCTTCAATTTTATCCGTTTTGATTCTTATTACCACGTTGGGTTGCACCAATTCCACGATATTGATGCCGCCCCGCATCTATCAAGTGATGGCAAAAGATGGTGTTTTTTTTAAAAGGGCTGCCGACATTGACCCTAAAACGAACACGCCAAACGGCGCGCTTTGGATACAAGGCATCTGGGCATGCTTGCTCGTTTTATCAGGCACTTTCGACCAATTGACGGATATGCTCATTTTTGTTGCCTTCTTTTTTTATGGGGCTACAACATTTGCCGTTTTTCTTCTGAGAATAAGAGAACCCAATACTCCGCGCCCATATAAAGTGATTGGTTACCCAATTGTACCTGCACTTTTCGTTCTATTTTGTGCAGCTTTAATAGTAATTACGTGTATTAATAGCCCGCGCGAGGCAGGAATCGGTTTGGTATTAATGGCAACGGGCTTGCCATTTTATTTTTATTGGAATAAGAAATAGTATAACGTACCCCCTCAGTATTTTGACTTAAAAATGTAATGAAATGAAAATAAAACTCGCACTCATCGGCATTTGTTGGGTAACGCTATTGTTCGGACAAAGCACCATAGTC